>JAURFP010000024.1 GCA_030834275.1 Burkholderiales bacterium
GCCATTAATCCGGCCAATTGTTCGATTGGTTGCAGCGGAACCAACCTTCCTCTTGTTTTAGAGATGATACGTTCACACCTCTGCCGCTCCTCGTCATTACCCCAAGAAAAGTTACACTCAAATCCTTTCGATTCAAGAAATCGAATTACCGTTTCCCAATTACTCTCAGGCCAAAGTTTTTTCTGTTGAGCGGTTCCCATCAAAATCACCGCTAAGTCCTTATGTCTACTGACGTCAATCTGTCGGATTCCGTAGTTCACAGGGGCGGCGGGTTGGTCGTAGTTGAGTCCTTTTGCAACGAGTGCTCGACATCTTTGGACCATATGCATGTCGTTCCGAATAAATATTTTTTTATCGTAAAAACAAGATGCAATCGGCTCTCGAACTGACTTACGATCGAAGCCAATTTTTAATCCCTTGCCAGCTTTTAAAAGTAATGCGCTTTTAATCAGCCCTTGTAAATCAATGACGGCATCGTACTGAATCGATCGGATTTGTTTTATCGATCTTGATATTTCTTCCCAGGTTCTTTTTTTGGTGATTTGTTTTCGCCAGCTTCTCATTGCAACCGGTATAACACGATTAATATTCGGGTTGAGCGCGACTATTTTCTGGTACATTTCTTCCACTACCCAGTCGATTGTGCTATCGGGATAGTTGCGTTTGATGTCAGATATAACTGCCAATCCATGCAAGACATCTCCCAGTGAAGATGTTTTAATAATAAGAATGTTTAGTGGCATGTAGTGTTGGCTAACCAGCGCTCGAGATATCAAGTAGAAATTCCTTGAATCGATCTCTGTTCTCCAAAAGATATTTCGGAAAATTTGCATCCAACGTTTGAGCGACAAACATTTTGTCTGGATCACTAAAGTCTTTTCCGCTCCGAATTTCCCCAAGTAAGTAGGCGTCGCTCAGGTATTTATCGTCATCGAATACATGAGTTCCACTTTTCATCTTGAGTTTGATCTCATTTAAAGTTAGGGCCCAAGTGAAGTGCCAGCCACCATTTTCTAGCCTTTGTACAGAGGCTCGCTTGAACCACTCCCTCTTCAGCGAACGAAGTAGCCCAGAAGACTTGTAAATTCTTACGCTCGACGCATCTGATTTGAAAAATCCCTTAAAGTGATTGAATGTCGTAATTTTGGTTCCAAGCCAGTCTGGGGCCCCTTTATTTTTCCCAGATCGTCTAGACCGATTCGATACCCACTTGTTATTGAGGTAGTACGCGAAGTACCCTTGTACAAAATCTCCCCGAAGGTATCTAGGGTCATATAGCCGAATGCTATCTGGGTTAGGTATTTCGTCCAGGTCAGATATTAAGATGTAGTCGCTATCCCTGCAGTCCCATAAACCACTCATAACGTTATTTCGAACATAGTTCTCGTTTTTCCAGAAATCATTAGGCCCCTCTGGTTTTCTGTCTAAAGGGCAGTACCTAATCTTCGAGGCGTACTTTTTGAAGTTGTTTATATCGAATAGTAGTTTTCTGTCGAGCCCTCGGTGTGTATACGTCGCCTCAGAAATGACAAATATATCTACGTGGTCCCAGAGCGTCTCAAGACGTAACTCGAGGAGCATATCCTCGTTAAAATAACTGAAGCAGTCGTAAACTCTGATGTCTTTCATGATTCCAAACCAAAATTAGAACGAACTAAACTGTGTGACTCAATTATAGTACCCGGGAAGGATATATGACCCCTTTGCACAATCGGCGTTACAATTCGCGTCCTTATCGGATCTATTTTTTATGAACAATTACACTATTACTTTCGCATGCTACAACTCTTTGGATTACACGAAAAAGTGTGTTGAGAGTCTTTTGCGGTCAAATATTTCACTTGATCGTGTTGTGGTCGTGGATAATGACAGCTCGGATGCCACCTTTGAGTACCTGAGCAATTTCCCGTTTTTCGATGTGATTCGTAACCAAGACAATCTCGGTTGTGGCGTAGCCTGGAATCAGGGGGTACTCAGACTGCAATCGGACTGGTCGATTGTGATGAACAACGACATCGAAGTCAGTAAAGGCTGGCTCGATGCTTTGTTAAGCGATGCTGATCGACGAAGCCTGCGTGTAATTTGTCCGGCAATGATAGAAGGTGACCTGAATTATGATTTCGATCAATTCGCAAACTCTGCCGCTAAAAAAATGGGTGATGTATTTAGATTTGGCGCGAGACATGCGGTTTGCATGGCGATACACAAGTCGGTATGGCAGCGGGTCGGCTATTTTGCGCCGGTGCCCAGCCTGATGGGTTACGAGGATACTTTATTTTTCAGCGAGCTAGATAGGGCGGGTATCCGTACTGGGATAACCGGTGCGGCATGGATTCATCACTACGGTTCTATCACCGTCAGCAATCTAAAAAAAGAAAGAGGTCTCAGTGGAAATGGTTCGCTTGGTGACAGAAAGAACTATAAGCTTCTGAATAAGAGCCTATTTCGAAGAAAATGGGAAAAGTTACGCAGAAAACGTCAGGAGAGACGTTGGAGAAACGACGAACTCGCTGCACACCAAATGACATTACATGGAACGCGCTCAGGTACAGGCTTTTCTTGGATTTGATATCGTCTAGCGCATCCCATTCAAGGCGTGAGTTATATTTGGGTAAAGCGAATTCGACGCGCTTATATCTGACTGGTGATAAAAAATGTATGAACTAAGCGTAATCATTATCACGAAGAACGAGAGTTCAAATATCAGGGATTGTCTCAATTCGTTAGTGGGTGTTGCCAGCGAGGTAATCGTGGTTGACTCTGGAAGTATCGACGATACTTGTAAAATTGCTAGCGAGTGCGGTGCAAAGGTTGTTCGACGTGATGATTGGAGGGGGTTTGGAGCGCAAAAAAATAGAGCACTCGAATTAGTTGAAAAAGACTGGGTACTGTCTATCGACGCTGACGAGAGGCTTAGCCCCGAACTAAACTCTGAGATCAAGGATGTTCTTTCGAATCCACTCGTCGATTGTTACTTAATCCCTAGAAAGTCTTGGTATTGCGGGAGATTCATTAAGCATAGCGGGTGGAGACCGGACTACGTTGCCCGATTGTTTAAAAAAGGCGCGGCGTCATTCTCAACAAATCTGGTTCACGAAAAGTTGGAATATTCCGGTCCCACAAAAAAGCTTAATTCAAATTTAATCCACTATAGTTTCGTCAATTTTTCCCAAGTACTTGCGAAGATGGATGCCTACTCGACGCATTCTGCGCAGCAAATGTATCAGGCGGGGCGCCGAGCGGGGATTTTAAGTGCGATTGGTCATGGCCTATGGTCTTTTTTCAGAACTTATTTCTTGAAATTAGGTTTTTTGGATGGAGGGCAAGGTTTTATGCTTGCGGTGTCTAATGCCCAGGGAAGTTACTACCGTTACTTAAAACTCTGGCTGCTTGAAAATGAGATTAAAAAAAATGCTGATTAGTCTCATTATTACGACTTATAACAGACCCGAAGCCCTTAAATTAGTGCTGCAGTCTACAGAGACTCAAACTGACCAATCGTTTGAAGTAATCGTTGCTGATGATGGCTCAACCCCTGAGACTGGTGATCTAATAGCTGCCTTTAAAAAAGAATCAAAAAAGAACGTTAAACATGTTTGGCATGAGGACCTTGGTTTTCGAGCTGGTGCCGTTCGGAATTTAGCGATGCGCGAGGCTGTTGGTGAATATATTATTTTTCTGGATGGTGACTGTATTTTGCAGCCAGATTTTGTTGCGCGGCATAGATCATTAGCCGAGGCGGGTATGGTGGTCACTGGGGGGCGGATTCTTTTGGGAGAGGTCATCACCAAGGAGTTGATCTCTCAAGGCTTATGGAATTATGCCAACTTCAGGAGCCGTTTTGTAAAACTTTGGATTAAAAAAGAATTAAACAAACTATTTCCACTCGTATTTAAGGTCGGTGACCACTTTGCTAGGAGATATAAAGGGTTTGTTTGGCGACGGATTAAGTCTTGCAACCTCGCATGTTGGAAAGTTGATGCAATCAAAGTAGGAGGCTTTGATGAGAATATTACAGGCTGGGGACATGAGGATGCAGATTTTGTTTTTCGGCTTCATGTCGCAGGGGTAAATAGAAAAAGTGCGTCGTGGGCGACCGAGGTTTTCCACTTGTTCCATCCGGAAGCAGATAAAACGCATGCGCGTAAAAATGAAGAATTAGTACAAAGTAGAATCCGAGCGAGATATGAACATCCTGAAAAAGTTAATAGATTTCAAGAGTCCCGAAAACGTTTAGCCCTTTGGTATTGCGGTTATAGCGATGCCTAAGATCTTGCTTGTTTGCCCGAGGAGAATAGGCGACGTATTCCTCGCTAGCTCAGTAGCTGCTGGATTAAAAAAAACGGTTCCCAATATAAAAATTGATTTTCTCGTTTTCGAGGGTACTGAGAAAGTACTGGAGGGTAACCCTGATGTAAATCAGGTTATCTGTGTTCAAGAAAAGATGCCCATCCTTGCGCATTTGAAATTTCTATTCGACATAAGGGCGAAATATGACATCGCGGTATCGCTACTTCCGGGGGATAGACCAATCCTTTATGCGCTCTTCGCTGGCGACATTTCAATCGGGGTGGTTTCTCGAGAGATAAAATATTTCTGGAAGCGCTGGCTACTAAAGCGATATGTAGAGCCCTCGGAAAATCCAATTCATACGGTTCTTGAATATCACAGGATTGTTGAGCAATATCATCCGATTGAACTTTCTTCACCACAAATTCACTGGAGCCACGAGGATGATGTATATGTAGAGGCTTGTCTATCAGAGAATAATGTAAATGGTGGGTATGCGGTTCTGCATCTGACGCCCAAATATTCTTACAAAGAATGGCCAATAGATTGTTGGCGAAAACTGGCATCCTTCATAGAAAAAAAGGATCTGAGGGTGATTCTTATAGGCATGAAAACTGCAACTTATGTGGAAGATGAAAATTTTTGGCCCGCGGGCACCATAAACCTTTTAGATGCCATGTCTCTACCTCAGGTTGCGAGGCTGGTTTCTGGAGCACAAATATATGTAGGCACCGATACGGCAGTCACTCATATAGCGGCTGCAACAGGGGTTCCAACTGTCGCGATATTTGGTCCTTCAAGCCCACAGATTTGGGGACCATGGCCCAACTCGTATTCCATAAGGAAAAACCCTTGGAAGTTAAAGGGAAGTCAAGTCATCGGGAATGTGACCTTATTGCAAAATTCTTTTAGAGATTGTGTTCCATGCTTGAAAGAGGGATGCGGGCAGCACGTCAACAGCTATAGCGATTGCTTGCGATATCTCGACGCCGAAGAAGTCTGCTCGTTTATGCATGCGCCGCTCGAAAGATCGGCATCACCTACTCGTTGATATGGCCTTCTGCCTGGAGATCTGCATGATAGGAGGATCTAACTAACGGGCCGGATGCCACATGCTTAAACCCTAACTTATCACCATAGATTTTGAATTTCTCGAATTGATCCGGGTGAACAAATCTTTCAACCGGAAGGTGGCCGTTCGTGGGTTGAAGGTATTGTCCAATTGTCACCATATCGACTAACTTCTCATTCAGGTCATCCAGTACTGAAGTGATTTCCTCATCCGTTTCGCCTAGTCCAACCATCAGTCCGGACTTAGTCAGAACATTTGGATGCTGTTTTTTGAATTCCAGCAAAAGATTAAGAGAGTTTTCATAGCTCGCGCCTGGTCTAGCTTTTCGATAAAGCCGTGGGACCGTTTCAAGATTATGATTCATGACATCCGGAGGACTTTCACTCAGGATATTAAGTGCTTTATCTAGCCTCCCTCTAAAATCAGGAGTAAGAATCTCAATTTTCGTTTGAGGGCATTTGAGCCGAATTTGCTTAATACAATCTACGAAATGAGTAGCACCGCCATCTCTTAGGTCATCCCTGTCCACGCTAGTGATTACGACGTAGGATAGACCGAGTGAACTTATCGTCTCAGCTAGTCTCTTGGGCTCAGCTGGATCTGCGGGTTCCGGCCTTCCATGGGCAACATCGCAGAATGGACATCTCCGAGTGCACATGTCACCTAAAATCATAAAAGTTGCAGTGCCTTTGCTAAAACACTCACCGATATTCGGGCAAGAAGCCTCTTCACAGACTGTAAAAAGTGAATTTTTTCGCAGAATAGATTTGATATCCTGAAAGCGTTGGCTAGTAGGTAATTTAGTCCTTATCCAAGAGGGTTTTTTCAGTGCCGCTACTGGGTGGATCTTGATGGGGTTTCGAGCAGTTTTGTTTCCCCCAGTCTCTCTAATTTTTCTGTCGGTCATTTGTCTACAGCGTTATGCAAGTTCTTCATAATTGAAACAGGCCATTATTTTTTTGAGCCAATCCTGTGACACCGACCCTCTCGATTTGTTAATTCCAAGATCTCGCAATTGGGTAACCTCTAAATCTTTGTAGCCACAAGGGTCAATCAAAGAAAACGGAGTCAGGTCCATATCCACGTTTAGTGCCATACCATGATATGTCGTTCCTCTCGACACTTTTAGACCAAGTGCTGCAATTTTTCTACCGTTAACATAAACCCCTGGCCGCTCTCTATCACCAGTCGCGTGAACATTATAATCTGACAGAAGATCTAAAACACTCTGCTCTAGTCGTATTACCATTTCACGCACGGATAAATTTGCACGCCGGATATTAAACAAAAAATACATCACTATTTGTCCAGGCCCATGAAATGTGATGTTCCCTCCGCGATCAGACTTTACTACTGGAATTTTTTTTAATTGCCAGTCTAGAAGGTTTTTATTCTGACCGAGTCCAACAGTAAAGGTAGCCGGGTGTTCGGTACACCAAATTTCATCAAGACTTTCAGGGGTTCTGTTTTTTGTGAATGTCTTCATCGCGCTCAAGGTAGAAGAATACTCCGTCATCCCTAAGTCTTGGAACCGCAAAACTGCATTTGGTTTAGCTCTCACTTTTCTAAATTTTTAGTCTGTTTATAGAACGGTTTTTACGTCCGGATGCTCTCTCAAGCTGCTGTAGATCGTTTCAAGGTGCGCTAACGACAGCGCAGTGAATTCTAATGTAATGCTCAGATACTTATGGTTTTTGCTGACCTTAATTGTAGGTTCTGTTTTAACGACATCTGGGGCATGCTTTTCTATGATTCCCACAATACTAGAGGGCAATGTATGAGTATTTAAACCAAGAACTTTAATCGGAAAATGAATAGGGTACTGCACTTTTTCATTAATTCTATTTTCCATATCTCTTTAGAAAACTAATTTAAGAAACCTATCTGAATCCAAAAAAATTTAATAAATTGCTAAATAATAGTTTTAGCGCAAACCAACCTTTTTGAAGGAAGTTTTGTTCCTCGGCGTTTTCCAGGGCCACTAAGTCAACGCGCCGAATTTCATTTTTTCCTAGTCGAATTGTTGCTTTTCCAACCACTGTTCCTGATTCGATAGGTGCGGTTTGGGGTTGAATGGTGATGAGTTCAGTTGTCAATTCGTGAAGCATATTAGATGGGACTGTAAGATGTACGTCGCTCTCAAATCCAGCGTTTAAAAATGTTTTTGGCGAATTCTTTAGCGAGATAACTTTCACGACCTCGAGTGCTTTGAAAAGCCTCACGAGCCTGTAGTCTTCCAAGGCCTCAGTAATCTTCCCTTGAACGAGGCGCGCACTGTCTTTCCTGTCACCAGTTGTAAGTGCTGCTGTGATAATCCTGCGCTCTTTTGTCTTGGTTGTAATTAGAAAAAGATGGTTGTCACCAATATTTACGGAAAGTAGACCATCGGATTTCGTATCTCTCCAGACCATTTCATTAGTGTTGTAGTGATTGATCCCATGCCAGGTCATACTCTTTTCAGAGAAAAAATTCAGAGATTCTGGGAATTTTTCCAAAAGACTTTTAACAAGATTGACTAGATCTCTAGCTGTTGTGTGCTGATTATTAGGCGCTGTCCCTAAAATATTTGAGAATCGAGTATTTCTGAGCCCCAGACCATTTGCAATTTTGTTCATTTCTGCAACGAAACTGAGTTCGTTAAATCCCAAATGCTTCACTAGCGCCATCAATGCATCATTGGCTGATGTTAAAGTGACTGCTTTTAGTAAATCAGAAATGGTAATTCGATCTCCAGTCTGTAAAAAAATATTTTCTCCATCGACTCTTTCAGGCGGTTCCGTTATCTCGACCTCTTCGCTGAGGCTGATCCCTCTCTGTTTCAACCTCTCAAATATGACGTACAGGGCAGCAATTTTGCTCGCATTCCCTGCAGTAAACTGTTGATCGGTGTTTTTTGCAAAGATGGTGCTATCCGATTGGGTCTCGAGGCAGAGCAAGGACTCAAATTCGGAGGCCTCTGATTGTGCAAGGTGGGTGACGAGAATCAATGATAGCCAAAGTCCCCCCACTACTTTTTTTAAACAAATAGTGTTCATCACGTTAATCTAAAGTATATTTTTAATTCTGGAACATTGTAGGCTTACCAATTTTGGTTATTATGCAGTGTCAAAGACTTGAAGTATTTTCACTTCGTCAGGTGTTATTGATTTAAAGGATCCGGGCATGTCATTGTCTCCAACTGATGCGAAAAGTAGAGCGCAGATTCTTTCAGAGGCGCTACCTTATATACAGCGATTTCACGGAAAAACCATCATTATAAAGTTTGGTGGGAATGCCATGATCAATGATGAATTGAAGAGTTCATTTGCCCGTGATGTTGCTCTTTTGAAATTAGTTGGTCTCAACCCGGTAGTCGTTCATGGTGGTGGTCCGCAAATAGATGAAGTTCTGAGGCGCTTTGGCAAGTCGGGAGAGTTCAGGGCTGGGATGCGCGTTACGGATGAGGAAACCATGTCCATTGTTGAAATGGTCCTAGGCGCGCATGTAAACAAGGAGATTGTTAGTCTAATTAACTCTGCTGGGGGTAAGGCGGTAGGCTTAACCGGTAAGGACGGTGGACTGATAAGAGCAAGAAAATTGCTGGTTGAAGAAGATGGTTCACCAATAGATATCGGCCAGGTTGGCGAGGTTGAATCTGTTGACCCAAGGCTAATTTCAACGCTTGAGAGTCAAGGTTTTATTCCAGTTATCGCTCCTATCGGTTTTGGTGCCAATGGAGAAGCCTACAACATTAACGCCGATTTGGTGGCTGGTAAATTAGCTACGGTGCTCGGTGCGGAAAAGCTCATCCTGATGACCAATACCGAAGGTGTGCTTGATAAGAATGGTAATTTGTTGACCGGTGTGACACCTGCAAAGATCGAAGAACTAGTGAGGGACGGCACTTTGTATGGTGGAATGCTGCCGAAAATTTCATCAGCGTTAGATGCGGCAAAAAGCGGTGTAAAAAATGTTCATATTATTGATGGGCGTGTCGAGAATGCAGTTCTCCTCGAAATTCTCACTGACCAGGGGGTTGGCACTTTGATCCAGAGCCGATAGTCCCAAGAGTGAGAAAGGCTCATTGGAGGTGTTCGTCGAATCATCCCACGTGGATTTTCGACTTGGACAACACCTTACATGAAGCTGAAATTACCACTTTCCCTGCGATCGACGATCGTATGAATCGGTACATCAAGTCGAAGCTTAATTTAAGTGAGCAGCTATCGAATCAATTACGCCAACACTTTTGGAAAAAATATGGGGCGACGTTAGTTGGTTTGATGGTTGAGTATGGTATCGAAGGGAGCGAGTTTCTTAGGGCAACTCATCGTTTGGAAGATTTTTCAGAGAAGATCTTCAGGTCCAAATCTTTAAATACACTACTACGTAGGTTAAATGGTCAGAAGATCATCGCTTCAAATGGCCCTATCCAATACGTCAATGATGTTTTAAGGCTACTGGGTGTGAGAGAACTAGTATCCAATTTTTACGGAATCGAATCTTATAAATTCGAACCGAAGCCGTCTCGGCGAGCGTTTTCTTTTCTAGTACGAAAAAATCGTTTATCGCCTACAAAATGTATTTTTGTTGATGATAATTTGGCCAATCTAAAACGCGCGAAGAGCTTAGGGATGCGGACCGTTTGGGTGCATTCTGATTTTCGTCGTCCAAAGTGGGTCGATTTCCGAGTTCCGAGTATAAAAAAGCTATTCTCATTGGTGGCGATAGACGGGAGGTTGAAGAATTCAGTCTAGTCGACGAGCGCTGGGACTTTTACTGTTACTATAATCCTGATATAAACTTTTTAGACCTAATTGAATGCCAAGAGCCAGCGATCGCAAAATGAAGATTCTTCAGCAGCTTGCTGAAATGTTGGAGGATCCAAGTTTCCGAAAAATTACGACTGCCTCCCTGGCTGCGCGGCTCGAGGTTTCAGAGGCCGCCCTTTACCGACACTTTGCTAGTAAGGCTCAGATGTTTGAGGGGCTCATCGAATTTATTGAGAAAACAATATTTGGCCTCGTCAATAAAATTACGTCGGATGAGACTGATGGTCGGGATCAAATAGTTTCGATAGTAAATGTCTTACTCAATTTCTCGAAAAAGAATAAGGGAATGACGAGAGTTTTGATTGGGGATGCACTCGTTTATGAGAACGAACGTTTGCAAGAAAGGATTAATCGACTACACGACCGTCTCGAGGCATCGATCAAGCAGTGCATACGATTTGCTATTAACCAGGGAAAGATTCGATCCTCTTTAGCTGCTGAGCCTTTAGCCAATCAAATAATGGCTTTTGTAGTGGGGAGGTGGCTCCAATACTCGAAGAGCGGATTCGAGAGGGACCCTACCGAACATGCTGAAAGTCAAATTATCAATTTAGTTTGAATTTCTCGCATACTTGATTTAGGTATTCTGCAGGCCACAGACGGTACAGTTCTGATCTTTTGTCAATTTAATCTCTCTCCAGCGCATTGTTAGAGCGTCTAGTAGCAACAGTTTTCCAGTTGAGCTGGGCATATTTTGAAGAAGTACTTTTAGCGCTTCATTAGCTTGGGTTGCTCCAATTATTCCTACCAAAGGTGCAAAAACCCCCATAGCTGAGCACCGCACTTCCTCATGATCTTTATCCTCTGGGAACAGGCACTGGTAACAGGGACTTTCGGGGTTTCTTGGGTCAAAAACCGCGAGCTGCCCATCGAACTTTATCGATGCTCCTGATACGAGTGGGATTTTAAATTTGACGCATGCTTTGTTAACAGCATGTCTCGTTTCGAAATTATCCGAGCAGTCAAGGACAACATCTGCGGAGGAGACCTCTTCATCTAAGGCGGATCCCGTCAGCCTATTGCCCGAGGAAATGATCTCAATCGTAGGGTTTATTTTTTCGAGTGTTTGTTTTGCCGAGTCTACTTTCTTTAATCCAATTCCCTCGGTCGAGTGGATAATTTGCCGCTGAAGGTTAGTGAGATCGACTGTGTCACCATCGCATATCGTGATTTTTCCCATCCCACTAGCGGCAAGGTACATCGCCGCAGGCGCACCTAAACCACCGGCTCCTACGATTAGCGCATGAGATTGCTTCCAGGTCTCCTGTCCTGTAATGCCTATTTCATCTAGAAGGATGTGCCTACTGTATCTGAGGAGTTCGTCATCATTTAGCATAGGTTGTTCGAGGCGGTTCTTTTTAAAAGCGATAAAAAAATTGAGCCTCTTATGAGGCTCAATTTACATTGTGCTTGATTATAGAACCTATGCGATCACCGATGAGAAATAATTTGTAGGCCTTTCAAGAGGTTCAGCGCTTGGTTTAGCTGGTAGTCCTCACCTTCGGCTCCAACCTTCTTCTCTTCCTCATTGGGCTGCTCTTGACTGCTCTCCATTTGTTCTTGACCACCCTGAGGGTTTTCAAGACTGTTCTTGAGATCAGCTTCTCGCGTTCTAAAGTTATTCCCCGTCCCTGCTGCGGTAACAACTGCATTTTCCACGACTATATCTGGGGTAATCCCCTTCGCTTGGATCGATCTTCCCAATGGCGTAAAGTAGCGCGCAGTCGTCAACTTGATCGCTGTTCCGTTACCTAGTGGCAGGATGGTCTGTACCGATCCTTTCCCAAAGGTTTGAGTACCCATAATAACCGCACGTTTATGATCCTGAAGGGCTCCAGCAACGATTTCTGAGGCTGATGCAGATCCTGAGTTGACCAAGACTACCATTGGAACTGTTTTCGATGCCTCGGGTACATCCGATAAATAGTCTCCGACGGTACCTCTCGCGTAGAACTCAGGCCTTGCGTACATTCTCATACGGGCATCCGGAGTACGACCTTCAGTGTAAACAACAAGCTTATCCTTCGACAGAAAGGCAGCTGATACGCCCACAGCGGACGTCAATAGCCCTCCTGGGTCATCGCGCAGATCCAAGACCATTCCTTTAAGAGAACCTTGACTGTCCTCAAACCGTTTTTGAATTGCTTCTGCAAGTTTCTCGCCGGTATGTTCTTGAAATTGGGTTACTCGGAAGTAGGCGTATCCATCCTCCAACATCCTGGACTTAACACTCTGAATTTGGATGACATCACGAACTATCTTGATGATTTGCGGTTGAGGTTCTCCCTTTCTTACCACAGTCAACGAAATCTCGGTTCCAGGTTTACCACGCATTAGCTTTACAGCATCACCCAGCGTTAGACCTTTCACGTTTGTTTTGTCTAACTTTATAATGAGATCACCTGATTTTAGACCTGCCTTCCAAGCGGGAGTGTCTTCAATCGGTGCAACAACTTTGACGAAACCATCTTCCATCCCAACTTCTATTCCCAAACCGCCAAACTCGCCCTGGGTTCCAACTTGCATCTCCTTGAATTCCTCTTCATCGAGGTATGCTGAGTGAGGGTCTAGACCGGAAAGCATCCCGTTAATTGCTTCCTTTATCAGCTGCTTGTCATCAACTGCCTCGACATAGTCATTCTTGACCCGTCCGTAGACCTCTGTAAAAGACCTAAGGTCATCAATTGGCAATGGTCCGGAGCTGCGTTCCGCTTCAGCAGAAAACTGTAAAGCGATAAAAATGCCAGCAAATAAGCCGATGCTAATAAAGCCAAATTTGTTCAACTTGCTTTTCATGCGAATTTCCTCGATTCCCAGACAACCCATAAGTTTGGGGGTGGTCTTTGTTATTTTCTTTAAATTAATACCTCTGGGAGGTTTAAACTTACCGCCTAACTGCTAATGTTAACCCAACCGAGCGGATCGACTGGGGCCCCCTTAATCCGGATCTCGAAATATGACCCAGGCTCCTTGAGACCGCCACTATTACCAACAGTTCCAATCGATGTCCCAGCGTATACGGTTTGACCCTCTTCTACAACGATAGTACGGTTGTTGCCATACAAGCTATAAAAACCCTCACCATGATCGATGATTACGAGATTACCAAATCCTCTTAGCCAATCCGCGTGCACAACTACTCCCTTTTCGACCGACACTACTGGAGTTCCGTACTTCGCTGAAATAAAAATTCCTTCCCAAGTTAGACCGCTACTCGTTCGGGCTTGGCCGAACTTAGTTGTTATGGTGCCAACTGTTGGCAAGCGCAATTTCCCCTTAAGTTTCGCAAAACGCTTCCCATCGGCACTCTGATCTGGGCGCGAGAGATTTTTGGCTTCTTCGGTGCGTCTTCGTTCTATCGCGGCTAACGTGTCACTCAATCGCTTGTAATCGTCGCGAAGTCGCTTGATCTGCTTTTCGTTTGCGGCTATTCCTTTTTCTGCTGATTTGATTTCCTTCGCGCTTCTCGCATGTTGTCCCTGCACCCGATTGCGTTCAGTTTTTGCAAGTTTTTGATTCTCCTCAAGTTGACGTTGCTTCGATAGTTTTCTTGTAGTCAACCGATCGATTCTCTTTAACCGATCAGCATATCGATCCAGTAGCGTTGATTGCGCAATCATTATTTTGTTTCGGTATACAGATTGAACTTCAAAATGTTCAAGATCTTTCTGGCCTGAGATTAAGGGTGGGTGGGTGACCCCGAGGATAAATTGTTGTTTAATAATTTCCGCAAGCTGCTCAGTCTCCAGTTCCTTTTGCTCCTTGAGGTTATCTATTTGCCTAGTGAGATCTTCAATCTCGGATACTAGTTCTGTTTGTTGGGCTCCTAGTTTCTTTAGTTTTTTGTTTATCGACTGAAGTTGCTTATCCGATTTCTTTAAATCTTTTTCAGCTCTCTGCCTGTCTCGCTCTTTTTTTTGTAAATCTCGTTCGGTTTTTTTTATCGCTTCTTCGGTTTTTTGTTTTGCATTTATAGCTTTTTGTTCTTCTGTTTGAGCAGATAAGTTTTCAAAAAATAGACACGCACACACTAGCACTAGACATTTCAGCAGCGCTGGTTGGAAAATCAAAACCTAGACTCCCTTTCCTTGAGCGGCGACAGCCGCTGCGGCGGCTTGCGCTTTATCGGGATCCCCGAGGTAATATTTTTGAATCGGACTAAGGTTGTCATCCAACTCGTAAACCAAAGGAATGCCGGTTGGAACGTTGAGTTTTAAGATATCTTCTTCGCTGATATTTTCTAAATTTTTAATTAACGCACGTAGCGTGTTTCCATGCGCGACGATTAGAATTTTTTTATCCTCTAGAATCATTGGTCTGATGCTTTGTTTCCAAAGTGGCAAGAATCTTTCGACGGTATCCTTTAAGCACTCCGTGAGAGGTAAATCTTCGGGCTTGACGTGTTGATATCGACTATCCAAGCTTGGATTTCTTGGGTCCGACAGTTCGAGCGATGGAGGTGGTGTTGAATAGCTTCGTCTCCAAACCAGCACCTGATCCTCGCCAAATTTTTTAGCTGTTTCAGCCTTGTTCAGTCCTTGCAATGCTCCGTAATGCCGCTCATTCAGCCTCCAAGAAAGTTGCTGAGGTATCCACATGCGATCCATCTCCTCAAGTGCAAGCCACATCGTATGGATCGCTCTTTTTAGCAATGACCCAAAAGCGTATTCGAACTGAAAACCCTCTGAGAGCAATAACTTGCCGGCCTCTTTTGCTTCTGAGATGCCTTTCTCAGACAAGGGCACGTCTGCCCAACCTGTGAAGCGATTTTCCCGATTCCAAAGGCTTTCTCCATGCCGCAGTAAAACTAATTTCTTCATTCTTGTTACTTTCGTTGAAAAACCGACATTATCCTTAATTTTTCTGATAACCAAAAATGTTAGGCGAGATATTTATTACAATACGCCTTTGATTAATTTCACGCAGAGGCGGATCTTCGGAGATCCGACACTTAAAAAATGGGTCTTAATGACTTTATTTCTTCTAATTTGTGGTTGGTGCTGGCGTTAGTGGTTAGTGGCGGTTATCTTGTGTTCCCCCGACTGAGGCCAGGTAGTACTTCATACAAGGAGGTTGGAGCGCTGGAGGCTGTTCAATTGATAAATAGTCGAAAAGCGTTGCCGCTAGATATCAGGGAAGAAAAGGTCTTTCTAGAAGGTTCGATAGTTGGAGCCAAGAATATTCCTCTGGCCAATCTGGCCTCCGATGTTGGTAAACTTGAAAAGTTTGTCAAAAGGCCGGTAATTATCCTCTGTCCGACTGGGCATCGATCGAAGTCCGCCGTACGAGCGCTAAAAGCCGCCGGGATCGAGGAAATCTTCGTTTTAAAAGGCGGCTTATCGGCATGGAGTCAAGCTGGCATGCCTTTGTCAAAGGTGAATTGAAATGCCCGATGTTGAGCTTTACTCGACCGACTGGTGTCCATTTTGCCGACGAGCGGAAAAATTGCTTAGCGACAAGGGGATCGGGTTTACTAAAATAAATCTAGATGATGAGCCAGGCAGAAAAGAAGAAATGGTTAATCGGTCTGGTCGGAGGACGGTTCCGCAGATTTTCATCGCTGGTCTTCATATCGGTGGCTGCGACGACTTGTTTGCTATTGAGCAGAGCGGTCAGCTCGATAAATTATTATCTGAGTAAATTAATGAGGTTTGGGAGTTTTAATGGCTGAAGATCAGCAACAGCAATCATTTTCAATCGAGAAAGTTTACGTAAAAGACATTTCTGTGGAGGTTCCTGGCGCTCCTGGAGTATTCAGGTCGAGGGGGGATTCCCCCCAGGTTGAGATGTCATTTACAAATCAATTTGAAAAACTCGAGGACGATTTTTATGAGGTGGTGATTAAAGCCACGATAAATGCAAAAAGTGGAAATAACTCGTTATTCCTCGTTGAGGTTGTCCAAGCCGGGATATTCCAATTGAAGAATATTGTTGGAGATGCACTTGGGTTTCTCCTCGGTGGGAAATGCCCGAATATTATGTTTCCGTATTTGAGGGAAACCATTTCGGATTTGGTAAACAAGGCTGGTTTCCCCCCAGTCCTCTTGCAGCCGATGGACTTTGAGGTGATCTACCGTTCTCAGCACCAATCCAAAGCGCCGGAAGTAAAACCAGAGGATGTATCCACGCATTGATTACAAAATTCAGGTAACTGGGCATTCACTAATTTAGGGTGTCGTAGTAGTGTTTAGCACATGAAAATTTCAGTAATCGGATCCGGGGCCTGGGGTACGGCGTTGGGTGTCAGCCTCTCTGCTACTGCTGACGTAACGGTTTATGTTCGTAACCCAGACCTCTTGGATGACATACTGAGGCATGGTGAGAATCGCAGATATTTGCCGGGAGTAAGGTTTTCCGGAAAAGTTGAATTCTCCTCGAATTTGGAGAATGTTCTGTCCCAGGCGGATTGCGTAATCCTGGCAATTCCCACTGCTGGTTTACGAAGTACCCTTCGAGATTGTCTCGCTGCTAGTGATAATTCATGCGGGTACGTCCTAGCGTGTAAGGGGTTCGAGCACGGGTCCGGGAAATTCCCCCAAGATGTTTTTTCGGAAGAGTTTGGTTTGCAAATTCCGGCAGCTTTGTTATCCGGCCCTAGTTTTGCGGCCGACCTGGCGGCTAAAAAACCGGTTGCAGTGGTGCTTGCATCTACCAATAAGAGTTTTTTCGACACTTTGGAAGGACCATTGGGTCGAGCTGGAATACGCAGTTATTACTCGCGTGATTTAATTGGAGTTGCAGTCGGTGGGGCAGTGAAAAATGTTATCGCGATCGCAGCAGGAATGTGTGAGGGTCTTGGGTTTGGTTCCAGTGCGAGTGCTGCTCTGGTGACGCGTGGACTAAACGAGATGATGGGGCTTGGTAATGCGCTCGGAGGAGATGCGCGGACTTTAACCGGCTTATCCGGTTTAGGAGATCTTGCGTTGACATGTTTTGGAGATTTATCGAGAAACAAAGGTGTTGGTTTAGCACTTGCGCGCGGCAGAGCAATCCAAGAGATTGAAAAAAATTTAGGGCATGTCGCCGAGGGCGTTATGGCGACCGATGAAGTCTGCAGGCTTGCCACAACATTTTCGGTGGAAATGCCAATAGCGAATGCGGTTCAAAGCGTTCTGCAAGGGCTGGCAACGCCGAGTCAAGCTGCTGAAAGTTTGTTATCCAGACCGAGTAAGAGCGAAGTCTAGCCATGAAGATTCAATTCGTGCTATCAACCAGGGAATCCAAGTTGCCGCCAGGCCTCGAACGTTGCCACTGCTACTGAGTTCGATAGGTTCATACTTCTACTGTTACTTATCATCGGAATACGCGCTAAATTTTTACTCCCAAGATCTTCCAGGATTTGATTTGGCAATCCTCTTGTTTCTGGGCCGAACAATAATGCGTCACCTTTCTTAAATGAAAAGTCGGTATAACGAATAACAGCTTTGGTAGAAAAGCCGATGATTCTTAAATCGGGATTTTTTAGTTTCCACTCTTCGAAGTTCTTGTATCTTTTAAGGCTAGCGAACTCATGATAGTCGAGGCCTGCGCGAATCAGTAATCGGTTGTCCAAATGAAATCCGAGCGGCTCTATTAGGTGTAAACTGCAACCAGTGTTAGCACACAGCCTAATGATATTTCCAGCGTTCGGCGGGATTTCTGGTTGATAAAGTACGATGTTAAACATTTATGTAAAAACTGTGATTTCGAGAGGTTTTCTAAAGTGGTAAACAGTTTACAAGTAAAAGAGTTTGAAGCAGAGCAGGAAGTTCGTTCCCTGGAGTGGTCGTTCGATAACATTGCCAATTTGTTTTCGCAACCATTTATGGATCTGCTTCTCAGAGCACAGGTCGTGCACCGAGAAAATTTTCATGCCAACTCGGTGCAACTTTCAACTCTCGTATCAATTAAAACTGGAGGTTGCCCAGAGGATTGCGCCTACTGTCCGCAATCAGTGCGATTCGAGACCGGAGTGCAGGATCAAAATCTGATGACAACCGAGGCGGTTGTTGATGCTGCGAAGTTAGCCAAGGTGAACGGTGCCTCGAGATTTTGTATGGGAGCGGCGTGGCGTGGGCCGAAGGATAGAGACCTCGATCGTGTTGCGGAAATGGTGTCTGCGGTGAAAGCTCTTGGATTGGAAACCTGTGCCACACTCGGACTATTGAAAGATGGCCAGGCTGAAAAGCTACGAGAAGCTGGGCTCGATTATTACAACCATAATGTCGATACTTCTCCCGAGCAATACGGGGAGATCATATCAACGCGAACGCAGAAGGATCGCCTGGATACTCTTCAAAAAGTTCGCTCTGCTGGCTTGTCGGTGTGTTGTGGTGGAATAATCGGGATGGGAGAGTCTAGAGAGGATCGGGTTCGAATGATTGAATTGTTGGCAAATATGAACCCCTACCCGGAGAGCGTACCCATAAACAATTTGGTTCGGGTTGCGGGCACACCGCTCGAGGGTTCTGACCCGGTTGATTCGTTTGAGTTTATTCGTATGATCGCAGTCGCGAGAATTACTATGCCTAGGGCGATGGTTCGACTGTCTGCGGGCCGGAGTGAAATGAGTGATGAGATGCAGGCACTTTGTTTTATGGCTGGCGCTAATTCGATATTTTATGGTGACAAGCTTTTGACTACTGATAATGCGGATGCACTCGCTGATATTAATCTTTTCGAGCGCATGGGTATTGAGACAACCCGTGACGTCTTAAATTGATCAACGCAATCTGAGGTGCTTACCCTTGGATCGCGAGAGAGAGCTCTATATTCGGGGTTTAATTCGCTCGGTATATAACAAGCCGAGTCGAGCCAGTTTTTTCTTTGACGAGGTATCTTCTCGTTTAGAGGATAGGCTTGAATTCATAAATTTATTACCTTCCTCAATATTGTGTTTGGGTGTCGGGAACAATTCGATCGCCGACCGATATCCAAAGGCGCGATCCTTGGTTTATGCCGACGTTTCCTCGACACGGCTAAGGTTTTGGGAGCGCCCTAAAAAATCGAGTTGGTTTGCTCGGGATCGGGTCACCTTCGCTGAGGTGTCCCAGCTGGCTCTACCGTTCCGCCCCAGAAGCTTTCAACTCATTTATTCCAACCTAATGTTCCCGCTGTTGTTTGGATTAGATGATTTGCGCGAGCACATACGCATTCTGTCGAGCTTATTGCAGCCCGGCGGATTACTGATTTTCTCGACATTGGGTCCTAGCACCCTCGGGGAGCTTAATGCCGATCAAGCGGGGAAAACGTTTCGAGTCAATGATGCGATTGATTTGCACGAAATAGGGGATATGCTTGTGGCAGAAGGTTTAGCAGATCCAGTAATGGAAATGGAAGAGTTGACACTCACCTACAAAAATCTCCTGTCATTGCTGCGTGATCTCAAAAACCATGGGTCTTACGCAAAAGAACCGCTTCGAGAAAAAAGCTTGATGGGCCAGAGAAAATTTGCAGAATTGTCGAGTGTGTTCTTGGAGGCATCCCAAGGTGCTCCCAAGGCTACTTTCGAGTTGATAATCGGACATGCCTGGCGGCCGGATCAAGTGTTGCAGATGGGCGATAAGAAAACGATACCGATTAAGGCGATATGACAGCGTGCTCATGCAATTGAGCAAATTTTTTGAATTTATTCAGATTGATAACTGAAATTTATTTCATATTGACTGGCCGAATATTCGATAGTTTAATCAGAATAATTTGGCAAAAAGTGTTACAGATACAGTGCTAGCGTTGTGAGTTCATCCTTAGTTCATCATTTAGATTCAAATTTAGTGAAGATGACGAGATCTTTCTCTGTCTCCTCTGGTGTGCTGGCACTTTGTTTCATGGGCTTAGCGGCGCTTACTTTGTCTATTGCGCTTGTCTTTGTTCTGCTTGGTTATTGGTTGGTGCTGCCTTTTGCGGGCTTGGAATGTGCGGGCTTGTGCTTGGCGTATATTTGGCTCGCGAAGCAGAGGGGTGATTACGAGTACATAAAACTGCTCCATGACGACATTCATGTAGAGCAAAGTTTTTCCGGAAAAGTTACAAAGTCGTCCTTCAACCGCTATTGGGTTCAGCTCAACGTATTGGATAGCGGTCGCGGCAGGCTCAGCGTTTTTTTACGCTCCCACGGAAACCAGACAGAGATCGGAAGGTTGTTAACGATAGAGGAGAAAAAACAGCTTATCGAGCAGATTAAAAACGGATTTTTGGGTTAAAATGCGGGATTATTTTGTTTTCGAATTGATTTACATTAAAAAAGTACCTTTGGGGGAAGCATGAAAGTCTCATCCTTTTTGCGTGTGTTAGCGGTTTTTGGCTTGGCTCTGTCACCGGGTCTTGGGTTAGCTGAGTGGAACTTAAACTTTAAACCCACGAACACGATTCTTGGTCATGACATCGAGATGCTCCACAACTGGATCATGTGGATCATTTTAGGAATTTCGATCGTCGTGTTTGGCGCAATGTTTTATTCAATCTTAAAACATCGAAAGGCTCTTGGGCACAAGGCATCCCATTTTCATGAGAATACGACGGTGGAAATTATTTGGACCATCGTGCCGGTGGTCATTTTGATCGGGATGGCGATCCCCGCCACCAAAGTTTTGCTAGCGGCTAGAGATACTTCCGCACCTGATATCACCATCAAAGCTACTGGATACCAGTGGAAGTGGGGATATGATTACCTAGATGAAGGGGTTAAGTTTTACAGCTCGCTTTCTACGCCACGCGATCAGATAAACGGCTTGGCTGAGAAGGGCGAGACCTACCTTTTAGAGGTTGATAGGCCAGTTGTGGTCCCAGTTGGTAAGAAAGTTCGAATTTTGACGACCGCGAACGATGTGATTCATTCGTGGTTTGTTCCTGGTCTTTCCGTTAAGCAGGACGCGATCCCTGGATTTATTAGAGACACTTGGTTCAAGGCTGAAGAAACTGGTACGTTTAGAGGGCAGTGTACCGAGCTGTGTGGTAAGGAACATGGTTTCATGCCGATAGTAGTTGAGGTCGTGACCGAGGAAGAATACAAGACGTGGGTTGCTGCTCAGCTAGCAGAATCGGGCGCGCCTTCTTTTGACGCAAACAAAACATATACGGTTGCTGAACTCGTGTCTGCTGGAGAACAGGTCTACAACACAAATTGTGTTGCATGTCATCAGCCCGGTGGTGTAGGAATGCCACCTACTTTCCCAGCTATCAAAGGTGGAAAGATTGCGACTGGACCAATCGGCGACCACATCGACATCATCTTAAATGGTAGTAAGAAAAATCCGATGATGGCGGCTTGGGGCTCTCAGTTGACAGACATGGATATTGCTGCAGTCATTACCTACCAGAGAAGCGGTATTAACGATTTGGGTGAGGCTATCCAGCCAGGTGATGTAGCCACGGCGCGTGGAATTTAATATTTTTAGTTTAAATTGAGACTCGTTTAAGGAGAATCATATGGAAGCGGTACACGATCATGACCATCATCAACCAGCGGGGTTGATGCGTTACGTCACCACCACCAACCACAAAGACATCGGATCGATGTACTTATGGTTTAGTTTTGTGATGTTTTTGATGGGTGGCGTAATGGCTCTGGTAATCCGAGCAGAGCTCTTTCAGCCCGGCTTGCAGGTCGTTCAGCCTGAGTTTTTTAATCAGATGACAACACTGCATGGATTAATTATGGTGTTCGGGGCCATCATGCCAGCGTTTGTAGGATTTGCTAACTGGCAGATTCCGATGATGATCGGTGCTCCTGATATGGCTTTCCCCAGAATGAACAACTGGAGCTTTTGGTTGTTGCCACCAGCGGGTATTCTACTAGCAGGATCTTTGTTGGCTCCCGGGGGAGCAGGTGGAGTGGGATGGACGCTTTATGCACCGCTTACTGTTCAGCAGGGCATGGGAATGGATATGATGATTTTCTCTATCCACATCCTGGGTATGTCTTCAATCATGGGGTCGATAAACATCGTCACGACGATTCTTAATCTGCGTGCTCCAGGAATGACGATGATGAAGATGCCTTTGTTCGTCTGGACCTGGTTGATAACAGCTTATCTATTAATTGCGGCAATGCCAGTCTTAGCTGGTGCGGTCACTATGACATTGACAGACCGCCACTTCGGTACACACTTCTTTAATGCTGCGGGTGGTGGAGACCCTGTGATGTATCAGCATATTTTCTGGTTCTTTGGACACCCTGAGGTTTACATCATTGCGATACCAGCATTTGGCGTGATATCGGAAGTGATTCCTACTTTCTCGAGAAAACCACTGTTCGGTTACGCATCAATGGTGTACGCAACCGCATCGATTGCTATTCTGTCCTTCTTGGTTTGGGCCCACCACATGTACACGGTCGGTATGCCCGTTGAAGCGCAGTTGTACTACATGTTTGCGACCATGTTAATCGCGGTCCCGACTGGAGTGAAAGTGTTCAATTGGATCGCGACAATGTGGAAGGGATCCATGTCATTTGAAACTCCGATGTTGTTTGCGCAGGGGTTCTTGTTCCTGTTTACGATTGGTGGTTTTACCGGATTAGTACTCGCTCTCACTCCGGTTGATATTCAGTTGCATGACGGCTACTACGTGGTCGCGCACTTCCATTACGTAATGGTTGCTGGTGCTCTCTTTGCAGCTTTTGCGGGTGTGTACTACTGGCTACCTAAATGGATTGGAAGAATGTATGACGAGCGTCTCGGAAAGATCCATTTTTGGCTATCGATTATCTTCTTTAACGTTACCTTCTTTGTTCAGCATTTCTTGGGCTTAGCTGGTATGCCGAGAAGAATTCCAGACTACGCGCTGCAGTTTGCCGACTGGAACATGGTGTCTAGTATCGGAGCGTTTGGGTTTGGCTTCTCGCAAATTTTCTTCCTCTACATTTTGCTTAAGGCAATAAAGAGCGGAGAGAAGGCCCCGGAGAAGCCTTGGGATGGTGCGACGACCCTTGAGTGGACGCATCTTCCAACTCCTGCTCCGTACCATAGCTTTGAGACTCCGCCAAATCTCAAGGACTGATAAGTTGAAGAGCGAGGAAATACGTTTCCTCGCTCCATCCGACCAAACATGTTTAACGAGTTACGAATGAATCAAAATAAAAGAACTGGATTAATCCTCGCATCCATAGCTCTGGCGTTCTTTATTGGCTTTCTAATTCGTCGTTGGATGTTTTAAAGATGGCTTCAGATACCAGCAAATTAGAAAATAGACAAACTCTCAAAAAGCTAGTTTTCATAGCTATTTTGATGTTTGGTTTCGGGTATGCGCTGGTACCTTTGTATAAGAAAATATGTGAAGTAACCGGAGTTTATTCTCTAACCAAACCAGATGAGGTGGTGAACACTCAAGTTGATGAAAGTCGCTCTATCGTTTTGGAGTTCGATGCTAACTCCAGAAACGAAACGGGCTGGGAAATCATCCCGCTGGAAAATAGGAAGACTGTGCATCCAGGCGAACTGGTCCAGGTGACTTTTAAGTTGACGAACCCAACTGCCACGACTTTCGAGGCGCAGGCGATACCGAGTTATGGCCCCAAAGAGGCTGGTCAGTACGTGAAAAAATTAGAGTGTTTCTGTTTTACCCAGCAAAAGATTAATGCAAACGAGACGAGAGACTTCCCCGTAGTACTCGTGATTGATCCTGAACTGCCTAAGGATGTCACAACGGTTACTCTCTCGTATACCATGTTTGAAATAGAGGTAAAGTCGACGACTGAGAACAGACAGGCAAGCCTTCGAGAGAGGCAATCCTGATGAATAGTATGGAGAGAAAGAGTGATCTACAGGCTTTGAGGGCGGTATTCTCTGCATTTACTGGTATCGGTAAAGGAAAAAATCTACAGGACGATTTGGGGTCTTTGAGGCCTCAGCAAGTGATTCTTACCGGCATTGTGTGTGCTGCTATTTTTGTAGGTGCCGTGATCACGGTTGTAAAGGTTTTAGCGAAGTAGAAGAAGTAGGGGTTTCAATTTGACTAGTCTTATAAGAAGGGGAGTAAATTTATGAGCTCGCAATCAGGGGGATACTATCTGCCAGAGCCATCCCGTTGGCCAATTGTTGGTTCGATCGGGATATTTTTAATGGCCTTTGGTGCAGTATTAACAATGAATTCAGTGTCTGGCGGATGGTATGTCCTTTTAGCTGGAGCTGCGGTGATCATCTACATGATGTTTGGATGGTTTGGCACCGTTATTGGTGAGAGCGAATCCGGCAAATATAACAAGCAGGTGGATGTCTCCTTCCGGTGGGGGATGAGTTGGTTTATCTTCTCAGAAGTCATGTTCTTCGCCTGTTTCTTTGGCGCTCTCTTCTACATGAGAATACTTTCGGTGCCATGGTTGGACGATGCAGAAACTGGAACACTGCTTTGGAATGGATTTACAGCCGGGTGGCCCGTCTCTGGACCAGGAATTACAGAGCAATTCACGCCGATGGGTGCTTGGGGACTACCTGCTATCAATACGGCTTTACTGCTTTCCTCTGGAGTAACAATTACGGTTGCCCATCACGCGCTCAAAAGCAACAACCGAGCAGTACTGAACTGGTTTATGTTCTTCACGATCGCACTCGGTGCAGCCTTTCTTTACCTACAGGCAGTTGAGTACTCTCACGCTTACCATGAGCTTAACTTAACGCTGGAATCTGGAGCTTACGGCGCCACGTTCTATATGTTGACGGGATTTCACGGATTCCACGTCACGGTTGGAACGCTAATGTTGATCGTAATTTGGGTTCGTTGTCTCAAGGGCCATTTCAAGCCAGAACATCATTTTGGCTTTGAAGGAGTTGCTTGGTACTGGCACTTTGTGGACGTTGTTTGGTTAGGCTTGTTTATATTTGTTTATTGGCTGTAAGCACTGAAGAAAATATTCTCACCCTCTTAAAAAAACCCGCCCAAGCAATGGGTGGGTTTTTTTATAAACCACGCTGAGGGATGATCCCGAAGTAGTATCCTGCCATGAGGGCGATAAAGAGTACGACGGATAGCCCGATACGAACGGTAAGAGCTTTTACCGTTTTATTTGATGCGCCTTTGTCTTTTATCAGATAAAAAAGGGCTGATGCTAAACTTCCGAAAATAACTATCAAGAAAAGAATTACGATAAATCTCATTTTTGATCCTTAAATACTAAATGCTTACGCAATACGTTGATATTATCAAATGAATCGTCCCGGGTGGCTAATTAGTTTTATCACAGTTGTAACGCTTTCGATCACGATTTTGGCGTCTATTTGGCAGTTTCAACGAGCCGAATACAAGCGTGGTCTGGCAGCAGAATTTGAGAAAAAACAAGGTGAAGAGGTGTTGAACCTGAATGCTAGTTTGGCCTCTCAAGACATACAGTTTAGAAGCGTACAGGTAAAAGGTAAATTTAATCTCGATCATGTTTTTGTTCTCGATAACAAGATACGAGGTGGGCAGGCTGGTTATGAAGTGATAGGCCCACTTAATCTTCAAGGCTCTAGCGATGTAGTCCTGGTAAATTTGGGATGGGTTCCTAGACAAGGTGAGTGGGGTGTTCTGCCGCCACTAAATTTGCCATCTGAGGTAGTGGAACTCTCAGGGATGGCGGTATACCCAGGGGTAGGGGCGCTGGAACTTTCGAGTGAGACCATTCAGGGAGTCATTTGGCAAAATATGAATATCACTGAGTTTGAGAGGCGGTTTAACCAAGATATTTATGACTTTATTATCTTGGCTGGAGTTTCGCCTGGC
>JAURFP010000025.1 GCA_030834275.1 Burkholderiales bacterium
TATTGGCATTATGAATATCATGCTTGTATCTGTAACCGAACGAACACGTGAGATCGGCATTCGACTCGCGATTGGCGCGCTAGAGAAACATGTACTCATGCAATTCTTAATCGAAGCAATCGTACTTTCGAGTTTAGGTGGACTGTTGGGACTCGCGCTCGCGGTCGGGCTATCCACAATTGGGGCTAATGCTATGGGATTTCCTCTAATTTTCGATCCAGTTATTAACTTAATCGCCTTCCTATTCTCAGCAGGAATTGGAGTCCTGTTCGGTTATATGCCAGCAAGACGAGCAGCGCGATTAAACCCAATTGATGCACTGAGGCACGAGTAAAGAATAAAACTATTCAAGGAGTTGAATTTGAATATCGCGGTAATTGGCGCAGGAACAATGGGTAATGGCATCGCTCAGGTCGCAGCCATGTCTGGCGACAAAGTAAACATTTTTGACCCCGCTAGTGAGGCATGTAATGCGGGTCTTGCGACTATCCGTAAGAATTTTGATTTTCTAGTTTCTAAAAATAAACTGCTGCAACGGGATGCCGATACGTACTTCGCCAATATTTCAATTGTCGACTCTGTTCGAGAGTTTCGTGATGCGAATATCGTGATTGAGGCCATCGTAGAAAATGAAAAGATTAAACGAGATCTATTTATTGAAATAGAAAATGTCGTTTCAGCCGAATGCATTCTCGCCTCGAATACTTCATCGATATCGATTACTGCGCTTGGGAAAGGTCTCAAAAAGCCTGAGCGCGTCGTCGGAATGCATTTCTTTAACCCTGCCCCCCGCATGAAGCTCGTGGAGGTAGTCAGCGGACTACAAACCAGCGAGTCCGTTATTGAGGAGATTGTTGAACTTTCAAAACGCTGGGGGAAGGTCCCTGTAAAAACAAAATCCTCTCCAGGATTCATCGTTAACCGAGTTGCTAGGCCGTTTTACGGAGAGGCGCTCCGAGTACTGTCAGAGCAAGCAACCGATCACGAGACGCTCGACAGCATCTTAAAGTCATGCGGCAAATTTCCCTTAGGTCCATGTGAATTAATGGATCTTATCGGCCTGGACGTCAACCTTTCAGTTACGAAGTCAGTCTTTGAGGCGACAGCGTATGATCCGCGCTATGCTCCCTCACAACTTCAACAAGAGTTGGTGAATGCGGGTCGCCTGGGCAGAAAAACCGGAAGAGGTTTCTACGACTACAGCGGCTCGAGATCACAAGAGAAAAATGTAACAAATGAAATTCAAACATCCACTATCCCCCTGCACTATATTTCTGATATTAATCTAGACCCACTTGTCAAAAGACTAGAACACTCAGAAGTGCTTTCATTTGAAGGGAAGATTCTCGAAGAGAATGTTGTCATTGCTATCAGCGACGGTCGAACCGCTACGCAGATAGCGAGCGAACTAGGAATCAAGAACCTAATCTTGATCGATCATTGCTTAGATTTTTCCAACACTGACGAAATAGCTATTTGCGCATCTATGCAATCAGATGACAATCAAATCGGTAAGGCAAAATTTACCCTCGAGAAAGCTGGCCTTTGCGTCCACCAGATCCAAGATATAGCCGGCATGGTCGTTTCAAGAACAATAGCGATGCTAATTAACGAAGCAGCTGATCTCGTGAATCAAGGGATTTCGAAACCAGCGGAAATTGACATTGCAATGCAACTCGGAACCGGTTACCCGATTGGACCGCTCGCTTGGTGTAATAAGGTTGGAGTAGAAACAATTACCCAGATACTCAGTAATCTTGCTACACAATATGGACCTTCGCGTTACCGGACTTCGCCTCTGTTATCACGTATGGCACAATCGAAACAAACATTCCCTTTAGGTTAGATCACAAAAACGGTATCAATCATGATTAAACGCAGCCTCATCACCCTATTCCTTTTCACAACGTTGGTCGCAACGCAAGCTTCTGCCCGCCTTACGGAACTCCAGATTAAATCTCGAGAGCCCGTAGCGAATGGAATCGAATTCGGTACCACTGGAGCATATGAAAAAATAATCGGCACCGCAAAGTTTCAAGTTGAACCTGGTCACACTCGCAACAGAAATATCGCTGATATCACGAGGGCCGCGAATAAAAATGGAGAGAACGTTGAGTTCAGCGCAGACTTTATGATTTTGCAGCCTGCGGATCCAAAAAAAAATAGTGGGGTTCTCTATCTTGAGGCCCCAAATCAAGGGAACAAATTAATACTTTCACTTTTACAAGATGCCTCGTCCAAATCCTCACTGAACAACCCACAAACCGCAGAGGATTTTGGTAATGGGTTTTTAATGAACCGAGGCCACACGATTGTCTGGGTTGGATGGCAAGCCAACGTGAAACCAATCGATGGTCGAATGACAGTCAATTTCCCATTATCAATGAGTGAGGGGGCGAGCATCAAGGAGTTAATCTTGACGGAACTTAATGATCGAAGCTTCGGAGACTCAAATCCGAACACGGTACCTTTATCAGGTCGAGACTTTATTGAATCATTCCCCTCTGTCTCGACTGACAAAAAGGAAGCTGGTGCACAATTATTCGCACTCAATAGCGACTCGAGAGACGAACTGAGTCCTGAAGTTGCGAGAGGAGAACCAGTGCCCGAGGATCAGTGGCAGTTTTCTGACTGCTCCAACGGCTGGCCTGGCACCCCCTCTACAAAACACATTTGTATGAAGAATGGTTTTCTAAAAAATAAAAATTACCACCTCATCTACCGCGCAGAGAATTCCCCGGTGATGGGGTTAGGTCTCGCAACTACGCGCGACCTGATCTCATTTATCAGAAACCAAGGTCAGGACGACATAGGAAATAGAAATCCGATTATCGGTGTGAGAACTACGATTTGTATGGGTATCGGTCAGGCTGCCGCCTACCTGAGGGATTTTCTGTATCAAGGATTTAATGTCGATGAGGATAACCGAAAAGTTTGTGACGGAATGAATATCCATGGGGCTGGTGTAACAAAATCCTTCCTGAACTACCGCTTCGGTCAGCCATATAGAGAATCAATGCAGCATAGTGAGCGATATATCCCGAGCACTAATTTCCCGAGGCAATATTCGGTCCGCGTGAACCCCTTCTTACGATTTCCTGACGGTATACTCAAACGCCCCGTGTATGACCCCCTCATCTTTCATACGGACACATCAACCGATTATTGGCAACATCAAGCATCTCTAGTCGGATCCAGTGAGGGCGGATCAATGGATTTCACTGAATCGAATCGTGTCCGACGTTTCTTCCTTGCTGGCTCGCAACGCATGACCTTTGCGAATGCAGATGCAACTCGAGGAATCGGTGAACGCCAATGCATAAATAAAACGAGTACGGTTCATAACGGCCCCCTCATGCGTGGGCTAATTGGCAAACTGGAAAATTGGGTTGTCGAGGGAACAGAGCCACCCGAATCACAGTATCCGAGAATCGCGGAGAAAGAGTTAGTGAATCCTAAGGACATTAGATTTCCATTTTCTGGAGGGATGGTGCGTAACGACACTGTCAATATCTCAGGCGACATGGACTTTGGACCACGTGTGAAATTTAACAGAGGAGCTATTGATCTTTTAGTGCCAGTTGTAATGGCTGGCCATAATGTATTGGTTCCAAACATCGACGAAGTCGGGAATGAGGTCGGAGGAATACGACACCCCCTCGTAGATGCCGCGACGAACACGTACTTGGGATTCAACATAAGACAAGGTGAGTTTGGACGTGGTGAGCTTTGTGACGACTTGGGATCGGCAATACCACTTGCGAGCACCCCAGCAGAGCGAGACGACTCCGATCATCGACCAGCGTTAACTGAACTTTACGAATCGAGCGCAGTTTATTTGCAAGCGGTTGAGAAAGCTACCAAACTACTCGCTGAGAGAGGTTTATTGCTCGAGGCAGATGCGAGGAGTATTAAAAATGAAGCTGCGAACATTGCCTTAGAATTATGGGGAAATTAAGTAAAACTTAGAACGAAACCAGTTTATGAAACAAATTCTCGTTTACTCCGATTCCCTGACGTGGGGCATCGTTCCTAACACCCGAAAACGTCTAGATTTTTTTGATCGATGGCCGGGCGTACTGGAGCAAACGCTAAATAAAACTTCGCAGACTTACCGCGTAATTGAAAACTGTCTCAATGGAAGACGCACAGCTTGGGAAGATCCGTACAAGCCTGGAAGAAATGGGCTCGTTGGAATTCAACAGGTGTTGGAAATGCACGCGCCGCTTGAGCTCGTTGTGCTCGCACTAGGGACAAACGATTTCCAATCCATGCACCAGCACAACGCGTGGCATTCTGCCCAAGGAATTCGTGCGCTGGTAACAGAAATCAGAGAAGCACCAATCGAACCTGGGATGCCAATCGCTCCAATTCTTGTAGTCTGCCCTCCAGAGATTGAAACGCCGAAAGGATCTATCGCCCCCAAGTTTGCTGGGGGAGAACACAAGTGCGTCGGAATTTCTGGTGAATTTAAATCGGTAGCAGATGATCTAAATTGCGATTTTTTCGATATCGGATCGGTTACGGGGCCAAGTAAGGTCGACGGCATACACCTAGACTTGGAACAGCACCATTTAGTTGGAGAAAAAATAGCAAAAAAAATCGGGGAAATTCTAAGCTCGGATGCAGCCAAGATAGCCAAAAAAGCGTAAAGAACTTTTCTAGCGGATCACTATCTGACGTGAAATATGTTTGAGGGTTACGACTTTAAATGATATGAAAAATAAAAATTTCGTCTCTTTGAGTTGGGGGCTACTTTTGGTTGGCTTTACTGCGATCATTCAAGCAGAGGAATACGCGGATGGTCCTTTGCTGATTCCTAAAAACGACTTCTCCTACGACGAGTTTATCCAAATAGGAACCTTAGCAAGTCCATCGGAGATCTGCGACGTTTTATCCCACCCTATTTTTAGTCAACCAAGCGATAATTACGACCAGCTCGATTCGATCAATTCCGATTTTCGGTGGGACGGAATCCAAGCAAGTAATCTCTGGGTGGCAAAAATGTTTGAGAAAGCGGGAGCTGAGCAAAGAAGCCGGCTCTATCTTGAACAAAATACCCAGCAGCGAGCGGACTACAACCTCGCGATGTGCCTATATCGGTTAGAAGTCGAAGGCAAACAACCCGGGACCTATCAAACACTGCAAACGAGATTCTTGCACTACCTCCAGGATAATTGTCACATCCAGCAATTCGAAACAAAAACAGATGTTGATGACGAAGGAAATTTGATCGAGGAACAGATACCCCTACCGCGTCCTGCCTGTATAGATTTCGGATACAACAGCGGTAGATACAGTGATTGGAATAGCACCACTTTCTCACTGATGTTAGTTTGGAAAGAGGCTCACAAAGTCTTACCGAAAATTTTTGACAAAGGAATAGCCGTTATCGAAGCGAGAGTGGCACAAAGGAATGCTCAGATAGCCAAGGAGCAGCGTGAGCAGGCCGAACGTCGAGAAAATGCAGCCGCACAGCAAGCCGAGCGAGATCAATTATGGAATCAATATCGATCGAGAGAAAAAACTCTACTCGAACGCGTTTACAACTTCGCTTACAGCGGCAACCCATCGGGATCCGAATACAGCCGCTGGATTGAGATAGAGCCCTGCGTTCTTAGCAACGGAAGTAAGAGAATCGACAATAGAAAAATCAATATGACTGCGTTCCGTATCTACCCCGAGCTCGATTTCAACAACGATACGGTTATTATTTCGACAGATCGCTCGACGATACGGTTTTCCGCGCCAGGCGATGTGCCCATCGACCGACTTCAGGATGCATGGAACTTGGCTTTTAAAGAATGTCCAGGAAGGACCTCAGAGTTTTAACCAGAGCCTTCAATTCCGTTCGAGGGGCAATGCAGATTCCAGACATCGAACTGGGTTAAAAAAAAGGTTCAAAAAAATGTTTTGCTATGCATTACATTTCATATTCTAAGATCTAAAAGTTGAAAATTAAACTTAAGTATCAACTCTTCTGAATAGGCAAGTAACTGAATGATTTACGTAAATTTTTTCCTCAGCATTGTTATAACAAATATTGCGCCGCAAACTTCATAATATGCACTTTCTTGCCAGTCTATGAAACTATTTAGACTGTATTTAATCTATGATGAAGCTAGATATTCAAGCTTCAAGTTTAAGAAATCACTACGGGGAGTTGTATGAAGTTTATTGTTTCAAGCCTTATGTTTTTAGCGTCAGTTCATTGTGGGACCTTATTTGCAGGAGATGTAGCTGCTGGTGAAAAACGTTATGGTCAAAACTGTTTCGTTTGTCACGGGCCTGGAGGCAAGGGAATGTCCAGTTACCCAAAACTGGCAGGTAAAGAAGTCGCCTACCTGACTGAGCGTTTACAGACATACCGGGCTGGAACCAAGATCGGGCCAAACTCCGATCTCATGATCATAAACGCTCAGCCACTGTCTGATGATGAAATCGCTAACTTAGCGGCCTATCTATCTAGTCTTAAATAAAACTAAACGTTTAGGGAGTGAAAAGGAAATGAGATCAAAAATCATTACTTCGCTCGCGCTGGCTGCGGGAATCTGTGCGACGAGTTTCGCATTCGCTGGCCATCACGGGCACAAAAGTGCGGTCGTTCCTACGATCACACAAACAGCGGTACTAACGGGTCTGGAGAATCCTTGGGATACAGACTTGTTAGCAGATGGAACAATGTTCTTCACTGAAAAGTGTAAAGGTGTTTCTGTTCGTACAACTGATGGAAAAGTCCACAAGATTCTCGGAATGAAGGGATCTAGCGGATATGCTTCAACAAACGACGATCTACACTGCACTAACCAAGCAGGTATGTTGGGATTAGCCGTAGATCCAAACTTTGCGAAGAACCAGAGAATTTATGTTGCGTCAGCATCTACCAAGTATCATGGTAGCGGCTGTAAGACTAACTTCGAGCGTTGCGATGGAAACATCGTGATGAGACTAACGCTCAGCAAAGATTTGAAGAGCGTTAAAGACCGAACCGATATCGTAAAAGACATTCAGTTCAAGCCATTCGAGTCCAACCATCCATTTGGTGGAAACGGTGCCCACAATGGTAACCGTCCAACCTTTGATTCTGAAGGCTGGCTATGGGTCACCACAGGTGACAGACATAGAGGCGTTTGCCCACAGTCACCAGAGTTGCTCTGCGGTAAGGTTCTCAGAATCGACACCGACGGAAATGCCCACCCAGGAAATAATCCTCCTAAAGGGTTTGATAAGCGTATCTACACGTACGGCCATCGAAACGTACAGGGTATCGCGTTCAGAGCAGACGGAGCAGTCTTTACCGCTGAGCACGGCCCATGGCACAACGATGAGCTAACCATGCTCGAAAACGGCAAGAACGGTGGATGGGATCCACGCCAGAACGTAGGTGGTCGCGGTGATTGTCCAGATGAGTATTGCGGATACATGCCAAACCAAAAAGAAGGTGTAATTCCAGCAATTCGCGCAGCGTATATGCCAATGAGTGACACCCGATTTGCTGACCTTATGACGCCAGCTTGGCAAAATAATGGTTACTCTCAGGGAACGTCTTCAATTGCTTTCTTGACGGGCTCTCAGTGGGGAATGTACGAAGGCCGTGCAGTAGTCGGCATTATGGGTATTGCTTTCGGTGGAACACCTCCAGGAATGCGACTTGACGTATATGACATCGCTCAAGACGGCAAGTCGATTAAGAGCGTAATTCACCTCCCAGTCGAGTCAAAGCGTTATCGTGGCGTAACGATGGGCCCTGATGGCGCATTGTATGCAAACACAGACGAGGGAGAGATCTACAAGATCACTGCTAAGTAATCGTCTTAGATAACGAGTAGCAAAAACTTAGCCCCACATTGCAAAGCGCGATGTGGGGCTTTGTGTTTTCACCGAAGACCAAACATATTTTTAGCTCATAAAGCCATTTATCTCCCTACACACTATGGTTCCTCGAATTTTGCTGTTTGTTTTCTTTTTGGCGCTAGCTTTTAATGCTACGCAAGCGGCTGATGGCCCATGGATTTTACTATCGAGGGAAGCTGCGCAAGATGTATATTACGATCAGAGATTTAAAACGCTTGAAACCAATGAAATTCACGTCAGGATATTAGTAGATTACCATTCAAACCAGATGGGGATCCTGTCAAAACAATCCGACCTGAAACTATCTTGTCCAAATAACACCTTTACAGAAATAGCAAACACTCTATATGAGGGCAATCTTGCCACTGGTGAGAGTTACAGCTCGAAAAACACAACCAATACAGTAACGACTGTGAGTGACAAATCACCGCTCACGACACTATTTAGAAGAATTTGCGAGCGAACTCCCAACTAGCCCAACGACAGCGCCATGCGCAGAAAGAAGTACAGGAAAAATTGAGATTAGTACAACGGAAATAACAACATTCACTCAACAGTTTATTTTTCATAAAAAGAGATGATTAAAAGATTTAATTCGTTAAATATCTGTTTTATTGAACGTTTATCAAATTTATAAAATTTATGTTTACGGAACTCAATTTTGAGTTGACAACATGCTGACAAAACTGGTGAAATGAAGCTGAGAGTTTATTGTTAGATCTCTCGAATTTTTGTGTGAAGTAAGAAACGGATATTGTTGTGACGAATGTCACAGAACTGTGTTCTGGTAACGATACTCTAGGTCTATCACATAATGCCTCAGGCTATCGTAGCCGAGCACTCAGCTCAAGGGAGGCATTTTTTATGAATTTGAGCATTTCCAGTCATCACTTCGATATAACCCCAGCGATCGAGAAACACCTAAAGCAAAAAATGCGAAGAATCGATCGACATTTTGACCACACCATGAGTGTCGAGGTGATTTTGTCTGTTGAAAAACACGAGCAAAAAGCTGAAGCTAAAATGCACGTGAATGGTAAGGACCTATTTTGCGAGTCGAAGAAAATTGATTTATACAACGCAATCGATGAGCTCACACGAAAAATGGATAGAACGGTTCTTAAAGAGAAAGCGCTGCTAACTCGGCACTCAACGGAATCAATTCGACACCTACAGATGGCGGTAGGACCCGTCTGATCGAAGTTATCAGCTCAACAAAAAAAGACGCTTTGAAAAGCGTCTTTTTTTAAAAACGATAGGATATTCCGGCGCTAGCCATACTCATCTTGTCATCACCAAAATCGTAGACCTCATACTCGACCTGTATCGACAATGCCTCCAGAACAGGCATCGAAACTCCCAACCCACGGTAACCATCTGTACCACTACCTTCCGTCGCGAACAGGTTTGCGCCTGACGAAGGCACTGTTCGCTTCGTGTCCCAAGAGTGCAATCCAAACTTTAAGTAAGGCCGGACAATCTCCAATGGCACCATTAATAGCACCGCAAAACCAAAAGATTCTGCCTCAACATTTGTAGTCACCGTTGCTCCCGAGCTATTTGTTGTCGCCGTGCCGCCAATGGTGGCTGATGTACCATTCGGAAGTGCAAGCGATACATCACCGAAGTTTGCGTACTGCGCCTCAACCGAGATGAGCTTGTGCAACTGATAACCCAAGAAGGCCTTGTAGCCCGTATCTTGATCTTCTATCTGAGCCGACCCGGTGGTCGTTACGACACTTCCAAAATCCACCTCATTCTTAGAACCTGAAATGCCAATATAAAAAGTCTCCTCCGCATGAGATGCCAATGAGTACGAAAAAAATAGAAAAGCAAAATACGCAACTCGCACAAACAACCATGGCGCTTTCATACTCTCAATCTCCAGAAAAAATAAGCTCCACGGATTAACCACAGGGAACTTCAGATTCAAAAATGGTAGTCTACCCGATTAACAGCGAGTTATATTTCAAAGCACACCTGAGCATTTAGGATAAAAAAATGAACTTGAACGTATATTTATCTGGCGAAATTCACACTGACTGGCGCGATGAAATTAAACGCAACCTAAGATCAGAAGATATTAACTTCCTTGAACCTAACACGGACCATGCTTCAAGCGATGATTGTGGGGTCATTCTCCTTGGAGGAGAAGAGTCTAAATTTTGGCACGACCATAAAAGTGCAAAAATTAACGCTATGCGGATACGTAAAGCTATCTCTGATTCTGATGTTGTTGTGGTCTGTTTCGGTGAAAAGTACAAACAGTGGAATGCAGCATTTGATGCGGGATACGCCGCTGCTCTTGGAAAATCTATTATCGTCTTACACCAACCAGAGCATCAGCATGCACTGAAAGAAATCGATGCGGTGGCATTAGCGACGGCCGAGACACCCAAGCAAGTGGCAAACATTCTTCAGTACGTGATAGACGGAACACTTCAGTGAAAATAACTTAAGGATTTGATTCATGCAAAAAAGACGCCTCGGGAAAAACGGAAGAGAGATCTCGTGCCTAGGATATGGAGCAATGTCATTTACCAATTTTTATGGTGAAGCAAATGACGACGGCTCTCTTGCCATTCTAGCCGCGGCACTTGATGAGGGAGTCGATCACCTAGATACCTCTAATGTCTACGGAATGGGGCGCTCTGAGACCGTCATTGGAAAATTTTTGTCAAAACAAGGCAAACAGAAAGATAAACTCTTCTCGATCGCATCAAAAGTGGGGATATGTAGAAACGCTGAGACTGGACAAAGATTTTATGACAACAGTGAATCGCATATCCGGGGTGAACTAGAAAAAACGCTGCAACGACTCGGAGTTGAAAATATTGATCTGTACTATATCCACCGTAGGCAGACCGAGATACCGATTGAAGAGGTTACTGAAACGATGCAGACTTTAGTCAAGGATGGGAAGATTAATTCTTTCGGGTTTTCGGAAATTTCCCCAAGTTCGCTTGAGCGCGCGAATCGCATTGCACACGTCGCTGCGGTTCAGTCCGAATACTCGCTATCGGTCAGAAGTCCAGAAATGGGGTTGACGCAGATGACAAAAGAACTTGGTACGGCCCTGGTCGCATTCTCCCCGTTGGGAAGGTCGCTACTAACGGACGCACCCCATAATTTTAAAACTGCGCAGGAGCTCGAGTTCTTGAAGATCAACCCAAGATTTCTTGAGCCTAACCTATCCACGAATATCAGCAAGGTAGCTGGATTCCAAAAACTCGCGGCAGATTTCGGATTGACAGCAGCTGGACTCGCGATCGCCTGGCTGTTGCATAAAGATGAACACATCATCCCAATCCCAGGTACCCGTTCAATTCAACACTTTAAAGATAACTGCGCGGGAGCAAGGAAATCGCTCAGTGCAGACGACATGGCGATGATTGAGAAGACCTTGCCGATCGGATGGGCTCACGGTGATCGCTACTCGAGCGAGCAGTGGTTTGGCGTTGAAAGATACTGCTAGGAGAAAAATAAATGTCGGACGCCGTGATTCAAGCTGAATGGCTAGTCGAGCACCTAAATGACAAGAATATTTGCGTAGTGGATGCCACAGTTCATCTACCCGACACTGGCCGCGATGCTGCGAAAGAATTTCTCACAGAACATATTCCTGGATCAATTTTTTTTGATTTGAGCGTTATCGCAGACCCGAATAATCCCCTACCTCGAAAGGTTCCGGAAAAGTCTTTTTTCGAGCAAAAAGTATCTGAACTGGGAATTGATAACGAAACCCAAATCATAGCTTACGACACGCTCGGTTTGTACAGCGCGGCGAGGGTATGGTGGCTCTTTCGTTTATATGGCTACGACAACGTATCCGTACTTGATGGAGGCCTAAAAAACTGGAAGCAACTTGGGTTTCCAGTCGACACTGACATACGACTAATTACTCCGGCTCACTTCGTGGGCGGTACAGATCGCAACCTATTAGCTAGGAAGCCAGAGGTCCTCGAACAGTCGACTGAAAATCATCAGATTCTCGATGCGCGTACTCCGGGTCGTTTCGCGGGAACTGAGATGGATCGATATCCAGGCACACGGCCCGGTCATATTCCTGGGAGCAAGAATCTCTATTGGTCGGACTTACTCGATAAAGGAAGCCGAAAATTCCTGCCACCCAGAGAAATAAAAGAAAAAATTGAGACAGCGGGCATTAACCTTGATCAACCCGTGACCTTAACCTGTGGATCTGGCCTTACCGCTTGCATACTTGCCCTTGGTTTACATCTTTCCGGAAAAAATAACTGGAAGGTTTATGATGGATCGTGGGATGAATGGGGGAGAGACCACAAACTTCCGGTAGCCTCGCTAAAGGATTAAGCGTTCAGGGCTGGCTTTGCAGAGCATTTGTTATAAGGTCATGTGCTTCTAAAGAAACTTGTTTTCGGGATTTATCCTTTGAAATGATTGGGGCCAAGAAGTAAAGACGCAACGTCGCATTATCCGACCTTGCTATTCGATGAATTGACCCCAAAAGCGAAATGTCCCCCTCGAACGAGATGCCCTGATGGAGATCTCCATTTTCATCCACATATTTCAACGCGATCGGTTGAATCAAAATGTCGTGATCTATCGCAGACTGGAATAAGGATTGACTAAATGGCAAAACAGTTTTACCAGAGGAAGTCGTCCCCTCCGGAAACAAGTACACACTCTCTCCTTGCTGATAAAGATCACCAAGAAGAGCATTGGCCTCTATCACTGCACGTTTCGAGTTTCGATTAATAAATACTGTTCCTACCCGCGCCGAAAGGTACCCAATCAAAGGCCACCGCCTCACATCCGTTTTAGCTACAAAACGAATGAAGATCGCAGAGTGAATTGCCTGTATATCCACCCACGAGACGTGGTTCGAAACAAGCAGCATCGGATGCGAACCGCTTGGAACCGCTCCATATATTTCGACTTTAACGCCCAGTACCACCAGCACTGATCTTGACCAGATCTTAGTGAGCTTTTGCCTGCCCTTCTGCGTTGTAAATGGAAAAATTATTACAACAATTAATAATCCAAGCAGCGCTACTAGACTCAGAAAAAAATAAATACGGATTACTCGAAAAAACATTTGAACTAGAACTAACGTTTCCTAACGGCCGACACCCCAACACTTGAGGCGGCTTCCCAGTTTCTTCGATAAGTAGTTTCGTTATTTAAAAAATCATCTAACATTGCTAGAGAATCATTGCCCCAGAATATACATCCATCTAATTTGATGCTGGGCACGCCAAACACACCGTCCTTCGTAGCCTCATCAGTGAAGTCTCGAAGTTGTGATTTAACTTCATCAGAGTCAAGTGACCGCAACAGCTTGCACTCTCCAATGAGGGCTTGATAACGACCCTCGTCGGTCGGATCCTCACCTCCTACCCATACGTATCGAAAAATTTGTCGGCACACCTCCCGACTCGGTGACCCATCAATACTGGTTGCAAGGGCCAAACGCAACAGCGGGAGCGGATTAAATGGATGAACGCGCGGCAGGTCCAAATCTATTTTTTCTTGCTGCGCCAACCACAACGACTGCGCGAAGGTCCACTCGCGCTTGCCCGGTATTTCGGCTGGCCCCAGCTGACCAAAATGCTTTAAAAGCCCGGCAAAAAGAACGGGGCGGTACGTAACTTGCAAGTCTCGGCCGTCTATAATTTTTGGTAAACGTTCAAATGCCAGATAAGCGTAAGGAGATATGAAATCTAAATAGAATGTAAGGGATTTTTTAGCCATATGAGGTTCCGAATTGCTCTTTTGTGGAGTGTTGCAAAGAACTTTAAAGTCTCGACCAGGCTATTGCAACCTAGACTCCAGTAGATCGAGGCTATCGGTTGGCAATACCAGGGTTACCATCTACACCGACTAGACGCGGTGTATTGATCTCAAGATTGCGAATCGTTTTTTTATCCTTTAACCATCTAGATACAACGTCCCAAACAGGTTCCCCCTCGGCACCCTCCGCCACGGGAGCCCAACCGGCAATCTTGTAGGTTTTAGCAGACTCGATAAGATCACCGTTTAAACGCATATCGCTGATTCGCGAACCCATCTCCGCGTTTGGATCTATGGCATACGTGAGACCACCCACACGCACCATATCCCCACCCTGCTGATAGTAGGGGTCAGGATTAAAGATATTATCCGCTACATCCTCAAGGACTAACTTGATCCTCTCGCCATTCATCTCCGATAAAGTCGAGTGTGAGTAGGTTGTCGCAGTCTGGTCCAGAACGTGCTCCATCAATATGTCACTACCACTCGGGAGCGATGTTCCCCACCGGAATCCAGGGGAAAACGCTATCTCTGCACCCTTCTCGTCCATTAATGCATTAAGAATGAGCTGATCAAAACTGCCGTTAAAATTCCCCCTTCGGTACAAGACGTCATCAGTCGTCGCTAATCGCTCGTTTAACTTCGACTCATATGGATCTCTGACTTTTTTTATCAAATCCGACATCGCCAGATCGGGTGGAATCGCATTAGAAAATACTGGAAGCAAACGGTAATTAAAATCCCGGATCGCGCCATCACGAACATCGAAGTCCAATTCCCCTAAAAATTTTCCGTTACTACCTGCGTTCGTTACGACCGTCTTACCAGACGGATTAGAAACCACTATCGGCGCTGGGATTCCGTCGTGCGTATGCCCACCGAAAATCGCGTCTAACCCAGTAACTCTCGACGCTAATTTAAGATCCACATCCATTCCGTTATGGGATAACAACACTACGACCTGCGCACCCTCCTCTCGAGCCTCATTGATCGTGTCTTGCAGTTCCTCCTCCCTAATTCCAAAACTCCAGTCGGGAAACATGTAGCGCGGATTTGCGATTGGGGTGTACGGGAACGCCTGCCCCACGATCGCAACTGAGACACCATTAATTTCCTTCAAGGTGTAAGGCTCAAAAACCGGATCCTCAAAATCCAGCGTTTTAACGTTCTGCGCAACGAAATCCAATCGACCCGCAAAGTCGTTTTCAACAATCTTTTGAACCCGTTCTGCGCCATAGGTCATTTCCCAGTGCGCGGTCATGACATCAACACCAAGCATCAAACAAGCATCAACCATATCCTGTGCGTTGGTCCATAACGCCGTACCGGATCCCTGCCAAGTATCACCGCCATCCAGCAGCAGAGCACCTGGCCTGCTAGCCTTAATCCTTTGAATCAATGTTGAGAGGTGCGCGAAACCACCAACCCTTCCATAGACTTTCGAAGCTTCATCAAAATCCAAATACGTGAACGCGTGAGCCTGCGCGCTACCGGCTTTAATACCGAGCGATTTCAGCAACTCTTCACCAACAACATGCGGGAGTTTGCCAATCGCCTCTCCGACACCGATATTTACATTTGGCTCTCTAAAAAAAACTGGATTTAACTGTGCATGACAATCCGTAAAATGCATCAAGTGAACATTGCCAAATTTCGGAATCTCATAAAACGACTCGAAATCTACTTTCGATAAGGCTTGCCGCGATCCGATGGGTAAGCCCGCTGCGGCAGCGATACCTAACAATTGTAGAAAATCTCGTCTCGAAATTTCCAAGTCAAGACCTCAATCTATTTATTTGTAGGCGACTCTGGGTCAAACAAGAGCGCCATAAGGTCTTTCATCTGTTGCTCAGAGAGAATACCTTTGTGGCCATATCGAGGCATGTATGAACAAGGCACAAATGCCTGCGCATTAAAAATCTTAGCCCAGGTGTACTTAATCATCTCCTCTGAGTTACCTCTAATTTTTCCGTACTGATATAAGGACGGGCCGATCGTGCCGTACGCGAGCTCATCCTTGCTTATCTGATGACACGCATAACAATTTCCACCATTAACCGTGTCAGGCTTATCGTTAAACCGTCTGCCCTTGCCGCTCTGCGCGATTTTCTCACCAGCCTTCCAATCACCTAAATACTTACCATCATTCGGATAAACAATCGTTGCAAGCTGGGAATCAAGAATCGCCTTCATGTCCTCAGCTGAAGTTACCCCCGAAGTACTACACTGTTTTTGCACTTCATCCTGAGCTAAGACTTCCTCAGCTTTCACAATACCTTTCGAACGCAAACTGGACTCGAGCATTTCTTCGAACTCTTTATCGGTTTGATCTGCCGAAACTAACGCTACTGCAAAAAAAGAAGCGGCTAAAAATCCCGATGAAACGATAATTTCTTTCATTTCCGTCTCCCTCTAACGTTTCATCGCAGGAGCATCATAGGTACCCCCATTTGCGCTTTTTGCCAAATATAAACTTATAGCAGTCAACAAATCCGTGCCGTAAATTGCCTCGGGAAACCTTTGCTGCCTTAAGCAGTCATAAAGTCGGTGCTGCATACTCCTGACTTCTCCCTGTGAGACGCGATAGGCGGGCCAAGATCCGTAGGATTTTCGTGCCTGCTCAACATTCATGAAGTTCGGTAGCTCCTGCAAACGTATCCTTTTGTTCTCACCACTGTGGCACGTCACGCAACCAAAGTCGTGAGAACCGGCGCGAAAATAAAAGAACCGTTTACCCATCTCATACATCCGCTTTTCTTTCTCGTGACCGACAACAACCGCTATTTTCATTCCGCGAGATTGGCCCGTTACATAGGCAACTAGCGCCTCTATATCCGATGAATTCCCTGCAGAACCGAATGGCCTTTCAGTCGCCTGCTCTCGCGATAGCCCCTGAATCATCATTCGGCAATAAATTAAGCGTTGCTCCAGGTCCATTACCTTGTCAACGTCAGAAAAATATCTGGGCATCTCTACGTACGCCCCCTCCACGACCCCAGGACCTTTACCGAGGTCACAAGTCTCAAGGGTCTTATTCTTTGGTCCCGCCTCCCGGTACCAAAGCTCCTCTCCCGTCAACTCCCACAACTCGGCCGGATTCCCATCAGCTAACAACTCTCGATATTTCTCAATCTCTTCAGACGTATTATCTTGTGCCGACACAGATGAGTTCAGTGTACAAATGGAGAGAACGCCAGCAAAAAAAATAAGCAACCTTTTCATATTCATGATCGTCATGTAATCGCCTCTGTATGAGTGCCAATCTTTATCGGATCTTTGTTTCATCCGTTCTAGAGTCGTTTTTATTATAAAACCATGTGGTGCAGACCTTATCACCTTTCTTCCCGTTCTTAAAACTAAATGACAGAAATGGATCTACAGAAACCGCTGGCCAAAACTCTCCTTCAAAAAATAATCTTTCCTACAAAAAAAGGCGACTCTAGGTCGCCTTTTTTTTGAGGGAACATGCCTTATTGTGATTGCTCGTCACCTTGCGTTTCATGGTCTCCTTGGTCCTTTTCAGGCGCTTTGATTTTAGCGCCAGATCGCTGAAGCGCCGAAGCCCCGGAGTTCGGCGCTACCCCAGCTATTGCTGTTGACGTTGCCATTACAAATATTAGAGAAAAAATAGCTGCCAAAAACTTCATACTCCCGCTCCCTTGTGATCGTTTAGGTATCTACGTTTAAGCAAATGTTACACGAAAACTTAAATTAGCAACCAACCTCAGATTCGATAACTACGGTCCCGACTAATGATCTCGAGCAAGGCCCTCAGCCCCAGAACGTACGAATCGAGTCCGAATCCCGCAATAAATCCATCTACAGATGATGTCGTCTGAGACTTAACCCCTGTCGCCTCAGGATTAAGCGCATGAACTTCAACCTTTTTAATCCCAACGGTTAATAAGAATTTTCTGATCACTATACCGAACTCAGCATCTACACCCGGATTAATAAGCAATCCGGAAAACTCCTCTAATTGGTTCAATGACAAAATACTCTCGAGCTCACCTGCAGTTCTACAGATTTTGAGGACGAGAGAAGCTCCGAGGGAATGCGCCTCCTCCAACAATAGTTGCCGCAGCTCCGCATCCGAAACCTCGCTGTGCGACAGACCCCCCGAGCGCTCTGCATCGGGAGCGCCGATAACTTGAACTACCAATAGTTTAGGTTCCATTTCTCGCACTGATACCTAATGATTTAACCGAGCAACTCCTCATTGTGCTCACCAAGCTGGGGAGATTTCCTCGACTTTTCACCTTGAATCCTGAGACACGACGCTATGGGAACCGGGGTAGCTAGAATCCGCTCTCCCGATTCATTCTCGACCAAATGATCCAACACACCCCTATCTCGAAATTGCACATCAGCTAACGCTTCACTAACTGATTTAACGATCGTACAACAACAATCCGCATCCGATAGGACGGTTTCCCAATAGTCACTATCCCGAGATGCGATAATCTTTCCGACTTCGACAATTGACCGCGCAGGATCCTTCCCATCATCAATAAAATCATCTGCCAGTCCAATTGCTGCCGCAAAAGCCAACCAAAACTTAGTTTCAAGTGGCCCTGCTGCCACGAACCTTCCGTCACGCGTTGGATAGAGTTGGTAACGAGGCGACCCACCAGTAACCAAGTCACCGCCATTGGCAGGGTTCTTACCAAGGAGATTTGCCTGACCGATCGCCCAGTACAAAAACGGCAAGACGCCATCAGTCATTGAGATATCAATGTAAGCACCTTCACCGGATAAGTCTCGCTCCCGCAGCGCCAACAAAATATTCATAATTGCAGGATAAGAACCGCCTCCAATATCTGCAATCAACGCCGGCGGAACAACCGGGTGCGAAACCGTTCCACATGCCAGGGATAACAAGCCCGCGTCACCCACGTAGTTAATATCATGGCCAGCCCTACCGCGTTTTGGCCCATCCTGTCCGAAACCAGATATTGAGCAGTAAATGACTTTTGGATTTATTTTTTTTATGCTTTCGTAATCGAGCCCCAGTCGCTTCATTACACCAGGCCTAAATTGCTCAACAATCACATCTACCTCTCGAAGAAGAGGCTCTATCTGTTTCTTTTCGGACGGATCCTTAAGATCAAGCGCAATACTTTTTTTCCCGCGATTAAGCATCGAGAAGTTGACGCTACTACTTCCCCATCTGGGAGCAAAGCTTCTCATATCTTCCCCAGATTCGGGACGCTCGACTTTAATAACCTCAGCACCTGCTTCAGCAAGAAATAGCGTCGCCATTGGTCCCGGTAGTAGAGTGGAGAAATCTAGAACTTTTATCCCTCGAAGTGCCCCTAACATCTAATCTTTTCCTCGCGCATTAAAAATAAAATTTATCTAGCAACATTATGCCAGTAACAATAGATGTAACCACACTTAGCAATTCGCGTAAAACCCTGGTCGATTAAAACACTGGTACCCAAAAAAACAGTAATCTAGTGTTTATGCCAAAAACTAAATTTATAGAGCTGCATAACCGGAGAATTGCCTATCAAGATTGGGGATCTGAAAACTCTCAGCACCAAACGGTATGTGTACACGGGCTAACTCGGAATAAACATGACTTCGATCATCTCGCGCGCAGCCTATCAGATATTTCCAGAGTAATTTGCATCGACATTGCAGGTCGAGGAGAGAGTGATTGGCTACCAAACCCAGATAAATACAACTACCAGACCTACGTGTCCGATATCAAAGCGATCTTTGCGAAACTAAAATTGAGTAATGCCTACTGGGTCGGAACCTCCATGGGTGGAATCATCGGCATGCTCCTTTGCGCAGATTCGCCATATCTCATCAAGAAGTTGATATTAAATGATGTTGGGCCTTTTATTCCAAAGTCATCATTACTGCGTATCAAAGAGTATGTGGGTGACCCAGTCCAATTTAAATCGATCGCAGAATCGACTACATACTTTAAAAGAATACTTTCTGGATTTGGAGACCTCAGTGACCAGCAATGGGATCAATTAGCGCAAAACTCGATTAAACCACTAGAAGATGAAAAGTTTACTCTGCATTACGACCCAAGCATTGCGAATGCATTCCAGGGCGAGCTCGAGGACGTAGATCTGTGGAACATATGGGACGTCATAGAAGCGGAAGTAATGACCATTCGCGGAGAAAACTCTGATCTACTGTTAGAAAAAACACTAACTGAGATGGAAAATCGTGGGCCAAAATCAAAGGCTGTGGTCATTCGAAATGCGGGACATGCCCCTGCACTTTTGAGCGATGAAGAAATTAATCTCATCAAAGAATTTTTATTACCACATGTTAGTCGCTGATTGGGGAACAAGCTCTTTAAGAATTTACTTGCTCGACGAGAGGGGGGAAATCGTCACCAAGAGAACAAGTGAGAAAGGGATTTTGGTTGCCAAGACCCTAGGTTTTGAAAAAACTCTCGAGCTGGAAGCGGAAGGATTGTTGAACGATCAACGAATACTACTGGGTGGAATGATCGGAAGCCGAAACGGTTGGGTTGAAACCGAATACGTTGATTGTCCAGCAACCTTAGAGGAGATTGCAAATAAACTAGGCACTGTAACTTGGAGAAACCAATCAGGAACCTCTCGCACTGCCAAAATAACTCCAGGGGTTAGATTTCTGGGAAAAAATGGTATGAGCGATATTATGCGTGGCGAGGAACTGCAAATATTAGGGTTAATGCAGCAAATTACCGACGAGCACGCAACAATTGTTCTACCCGGAACTCATAGCAAATGGGTTAGCGTAATAAACAACACTATTTCAGAGTTTAGGACCTACATGACTGGTGAAGTTTTTGAGCTGCTCGCAAACTGGAGCATTCTAAAATCGGAAGCCAGAACAGAACCCTTTGATAACAACGTGTTCCTCGATGGAGTAAAACTGGGATCCACCAAAAACTCACTCACGAATCTAATCTTTCAAGTTCGCACACAGTTGATCAGCGGAAAATTACAACCGTCCTCATGCGATAGCTTTTTATCGGGAATACTTATCGGCAATGAAATATCTCATGAAGTGCGCAATCAAAGATTGATTCACCTAGTTTCGAACAGCAAGTTGAGCAAACTTTACTCGATGGCACTACAGTACTTTAATATTGAATCAGTTACCTATGATGAAGACATTTTTACGAAAAGTGCTTTTCATCTACTCAATCAAAATTGAAAACCTCGATGAAAATATTTTCTGAATACTTCGAGTCATGCCCACTCATCGCAATCCTGAGAGGAATAAAGCCCAATGAAATCCTTTCTGTTGGAGAAGAATTGGTTGAAGCTGGATTTAAAATCATAGAAGTCCCACTGAATAGTCCTGAAGCCCTTAAAAGCATAGAGCTCGCCACGAAACATTTCACCAATGATATTTTGATTGGCGCTGGAACTGTACTCAACACGGATGAAGTGCAAAAAGTATCAAACGCTGGCGGACGCCTAATCGTTAGCCCCCACGCCGATCCCCTTATCGTGACAAAAACCAAAGCACTTAATCTCTTCGCCATTCCAGGATTCTGCTCCGTCACAGAGGCCCAGTCGATGATTCGATGCAACGCGGACGCATTGAAACTGTTTCCTGCAGAGGGCAATCCGCCGGAAACACTGAAAGCGATCAGAGCGGTCTTAGATCAATCAATTCATATCCTACCAGTGGGAGGCATAACGCCTGAAAAGATTGCCCCCTACCTCAAAGCAGGCGCGAATGGATTTGGATTAGGAAGCGCGCTGTACCGACCCGGCGATAAACCGAATGAAGTATCTTTAAAGGCGAGAGATTTTTTTAATGCGATGAAAGAGCACCAGCACTAAAAGCGATAATTTTAGCTTTCCTTCGTAATTTTCAAAGATGGGTGATTGTTCGGATCCAATCCTGGTTCATCCATTGGATCTTCTGCGGTGATCGGGCGTGCTGGTTGCCCGATAATCGATTTTACGTAGTTAGGTAGCCCGAAAACACCGCGATGCGTATCGCCGTTGTAATACTGTAGATGGCTGATCGCTCTGTCTTTTAGGCGATCCTCAACGCTCTTAGGGTCAAGTGACAGCGGATCCGTTTTGTCAGACGCTGTAGCCATTCCCCAAATTGCACCATAGAGCGGCACGTATACCAAGTAGGGCCTCACAATACTAAAAACCGAGCTCAGCGAACTGTATACACGATGAAATACGTTCGGCCGAGTCACTGGCGAACCAAGATGCATTGATAACACTCCATCTGGCCCTAAAATTCGCTTACAGTGATTCAGAAAATCCACTCGATAAAGCGCCTCTGCTGGACCAAAAGGATCAGTTAAGTCCAGCATCATCAGATCAAACTGATCTTGGCACTCCTCAACGTACTTTTTACCGTCGGTAATCAACACCTTCAGTCGTGGGTCATCGAAGGCCCCCCTGTGGACGTCGGGCAATTGCTCCTTGCAAAAATCAACGACCACCTCGTCAATTTCCGCCATCACAACCTCTTCTATCGTCGGGTATTTAAGGTATTCCTCCGCCGCGCCACCATCACCACCACCTATTACCAGCGCCCGTTTCGGGGCTGCGTGCGATATGCCAGCCGGATGAATCATGTTTTCATGGTAGAAGAACTCGTCTTTATCTGACGTCATGAAGTAGTCGTCGATTCGCAAAGTCTTCCCGAATCCAGTTTGGATTACCTCAACATCCTGGAAATCAGACTTAGCATGCGCAAGCCGACCACTGGATCTAACCCAGAACCCAAAGTCCTCGTTTAAATGTTCGAGCAGATAAAAATCGTCTTTCTTACTGGTCATTATTGCCTTCCCCAGTACCTACCTTAAAGACGTTCTACCGCGTGCGCTTTCTCGCTCTTGGGCTGAAAAGTATCTAAAAGTGACTGATAAAGTTTGCGAGCACGAGGTCTATTATCTTGCGTGTAACTGCAAACATAGACGTCTACCGTCACATAGCTTTTCTCTGGCCACGTATGGATACAAAGATGTGATTCAGCCAGGACAACCGTCCCCGTAACACCACCAGCGCCATCGAACTGCTTGAAAAACTCCCCAACCGTGGTCAGGCCAGCTTCTTTGACTAAACGTACGCAGTGGTTTTTCAGGAACTCAGCATCGAGCATGTAGCGGTCATCACACTGCACTTCAAATAGGTCTCCCATTACGTGGAGCCCTGGCGTTTCTTTTACACCTTGAAGATCTGGCGAAGAATGGCTAACTGATCCGACCGAGTCAGTTACTAAATGGAGCCCAACATCAGACTCTTGTGTACTTTTCTGAAGCGTTTCTGTCTCCGTTGCGACCGGAAGAACCTTCTTCAATTTGAGATTACGCATATCTCACCTCCCTCAAAGTAAACGGGGGAAACCCCTGTGTTGCGTCGAGGACGCGTACCCAAACCTAGATTCCCGCCGAGGGGTCATTGGCTGCAATTCCCGTTGACCTGGTCTCGACGACCCAGCGACCGGACAGAAACGACATGCCGGTCAAAAACTTGAAGGCCGAACTATACTCATACCGTTGAGAAATTCAAGGTTTTTTCTGTATTTTTTGTAAATAAAACACTGGCATTCACATTACCGAAACAATCGCGTGAACAATCGATGCAAAAGTGAATTTAACCTCTAATGTTAGGTGACTGTTTTATTTGATTTTTTGAATAATATTAGAGCGTGCCTGGATAACCACCACCATCAATCAAGAAGTTTTGGCCGGTAATATATGAGGCCTGCGAGCTACATATGTAAGCACACAGCTGACCAAATTCCTTCGGCTCGCCAAATCGTCCAGCCGGTATTGCGTTTAAGCGTTGCTGAGCGATCTCGTCAACGGTTTTTCCCGATTGTTTGGCCATTGCCTCCATCCTTCCACGCATGGTTTCGGTCGCGAAAGCCCCAGGCAAGATGTTGTTAATTGTCACATTGTGCATCGGAGTTTGGCGGGATAATCCCGCGATAAAGCCTGTTAGTCCCGCGCGCGCACCGTTCGAGAGGCCCAGTATTGGGATAGGTGCCTTCACGGCTGCAGATGTGATATTCACTATCCTTCCAAATTTTCGCTCGATCATCCCATCAAGAACCGCCTTTATAAGCTCGATGGGCGTTAGCATGTTTGCCTCAAGGGCCTTGATCCAATCTTCTGAGGTGAATGTTCGAAAATCACCCGCAGGGGGGCCTCCAGCATTGTTAATAAGAATATCCGGTGAGGCAGTCGCCTCTAGCGCTAATGACCGGCCCTCTACCGAAGTAATATCCGCTGCGACCGTCTTTACCTCGACGCTCGCGGCTTTCCTAATTCTTTGTGCGGCCACATCTAGTGCTTCTTGCCCTCGCGCAACCAAAACGATATTGACCCCCTCCTCCGCAAGAGCCTCCGCACATGCAAACCCCAAACCCTTGCTTCCCGCACAAACTAAAGCCCATTTCCCTTTTAAACCAAAATCCATTACGCCCCCATTAGCTGGCTTAAAAAACGATCACAAACATCATTCTGGTCTATTAGATTTTTTTGTCAAACAGCTATAATTAGGCTGATGTCGTAACTAGACACAGAAAATGAAAAAACTCCTAACAACTTACTGTTTATCTATTGTTCTGCTATCCAGTGGTTGCGCGGTTGGTCCCCATAGCCACGACCCACTGGAGTCCGTAAACCGAAAAGTCGACGCATTCAACACCGCGGTCGACTCGGCCGTTATCAAACCAATTGCTAAGGGCTATCGCTCTTATGTCCCCTCTTTCGTCCGTACTGGGGTGAGAAATTTTTTCAGGAATCTGGGCGTACTGAACACAGCGATCAATGACACGCTA
>JAURFP010000026.1 GCA_030834275.1 Burkholderiales bacterium
TCATTTTGATCCTTCAATTTCCTCGCTAGCTCTTTCTCAGTTTCATACGTCAACATGGGAATCTTGTTAACGGCCTGAATGTAGAGCTCTATACTTGCAATTGGCGGCAAGCCAGTTGTGGTTAATGCGTAGCTCATAGTAACTCTCCTTAACACTCATTTTAGCACTCTTTACGTTTGAGTGCCAGAACGCGAAAAGGTTTATTTTTTTATTAACTCTTTGTTTTTATTTATTATATATTGCTATAAGGCGGTTAGTCGCAAACCAAGCGCCAATTATTCCCAGTAGAGCACTAATAATGATAAGAACTCCGAGCTCTTGAACAGTGAGCCTCTGGAACGTGATCCCGGCTTGACTGAAAAGCTCATTTAGCGTGGATACTGAGTATCTCGATCCTATTTCAATAATCACCACCGCGAGCAACCCCCCAAAGAGTCCTTGGAGTGCGCCAAAGTAAAGAAAAGGCCTCCGAATGAAACTATTGGTAGCCCCAACGAGTTTTGCGACTTCTATCTCTTCCCTCCGATTAAGGACTTGGAGCCGAATGAGGTTATAAGTATTGGCAATGATCCCCACCGCAAACAGCGCTCCGAAGCAAAGTGCTACAACTTTTCCAAGGTCAATAAATGATTGCAGTCTTCTCGCCCAATCAGAGTCGAATGCAATTTGATCTACGCCCTCCCAAGTTTTTGCTTCTCTACCCAGTGCCTCGAGCTCTACTAACTTTCCTTCCTTGGCAGTGACTACAAGTGTATGTGGTAGGGGATTGTTATCAATGTTGTCGAGTACGACCGCGATCTCATTATTTTCTCGTAAAGATTTCAGAGCATCATCACGGTCAATTAACTTCACCTCTTTGACGTAATTTAGTGACAGGCGCTGTTTTATTTTGTTGACTTGTTCGTCATTGACTCCCAAGTCTAAAAATACGTTCATCTGCGTACTTTCGCTGATGTCTCTGGATAGGTTATCTGCACTAGCAACCAGCAGGAAAAGGCCCGCAGGGATTGCGATAGAGATCCCGAGTCCAACGATATTGCTAATTGTTACGATTGGTCGTGACAAAAGTCTTTTGAGACTATCTTTCAGTGCATCAAGGCGGAGAAAGAACCAGTTCATAACGTCATTTCTCCAGCTTCAATCGAGATTGTTCGAGCCCCCAAACCTTCAATCATGGCTGGATCGTGCGTCGCGATTATTACAGTTACTCCAACACGATTAAAGGCCTTGAACATTGCCACGATATCCGCGGCATAAGCGGGATCCAAATTACCCGTCGGCTCGTCCGCCAACAGAATCGCCGGTTTGTTAACCACCGCTCTAGCGATACATAATCGCTGCTGTTCTCCACCTGAGAGAGATACCGGGTTAACCTTCTCCCGTTGTAGAAGACCAACTTTGTCGAGTGCCGCACGTACGCGTTTCGCTATTTCAGAGCGAGGAAGACCAGATATGATCAGAGGCAACGCAACATTATCAAACACAGATCGATCAAAAAGTAACTTCAGATCTTGGAACACAAACCCAAAATTTCTTCGTAGAAAGGGTATCGCACTCTGACTAAGTTTTGTTATGTCTTGCCCATTTATTTCGACCGTGCCGCTAGTTGGGGATTCGAGCCCACCAATCAATTTTAAGAGCGTTGACTTTCCGGCCCCGGAATGACCGGTGACAAAAACCATTTCGCCTGAGCCTATCGATAGAGATATATTTTTAAGCGCTTGGAATCCGCCAGGGTAACGTTTTGAAAGCTTTTCTGTCTTGATCATATTCGGAATGGCTGTTAGCTATCGAAAATAGCGCTTACGAACTCTAGCGCATCAAATGGCTTGAGGTCATCAATTTTCTCCCCAAGTCCAACGAACAGTATTGGAATTGGCTTATATTGGGCCATTCCAAAAACTGCTCCGCCTTTAGCTGAGCCATCAAGTTTGGTTAATATGATCCCCGTGAGTTCTAACGCTTCGTCGAAGGATTTGACCTGATCAATTGCGTTTTGGCCTGTGTTTGCATCAACCACCAACAGGACCTCATGTGGAGCTGAAATCATCGCTTTTCCCATTACGCGCTTTACTTTTTTTAGTTCCTCCATCAGATGTTTTTGAGTTGCGAGTCTGCCAGCGGTATCTGCGATGACAACATCCGCACCTTTCGATAGGCCGGATTGAATTGCATCATAGATAACAGCGGACGAGTCTCCTTTTTCCTGTGAAATGACAACGAGGTTACTGCGCTCGCCCCAAACTTTTAACTGATCTTCCGCCGCAGCTCTAAACGTATCCCCCGCTGCTAAGAAAACACTTTTTCCTTCCGCCACCAAGTAGGCCGCGAGTTTGCCAATCGTCGTTGTTTTCCCCGCACCATTTACACCTGCGACGAGAACGACCGCTGGTTTTTCGGAAAGGTTGAGCTGCTGCCCCTGCATTGGAAGGAGAAGTTCAAGCATCACACTCTTGATAATTTCTTTTATTTCATCGTTATCGGAGATCTTCTTTTGTTTGATGACCTGCTTGGTGCGTGTCATTATTTGTTCGGTCGCAATTACCCCCACGTCACTTGTAAGTAAAACTGTTTCTATCTCATCGAGTAAATCGTCCTGGTTATTTGGAGCTGATGAAAATAGCGTATTTAGGCGGGTCCCTAACTTTGCTCGAGAGGCAGCTAGGCTATCTCTCCAGCGGATTGCCAAGCCCCTATGCGATCCTTTTTGATCGTTTTCGGTTTGTGTTGAAACTTTGGATGATTTTAAGAAACTAAACATAAAGCTCGCGCTTAACTAACAAATCTGAAGGAACCTTGTGTGACATATTGTACCTTCGCTGGTCACTTCGGGTGCGATCTAGAATGCTTCAGTAATGAAAGGTAGTAACGTTTCTATGAATTCTCGCTCAGTTAGCCGTTTCAACCTGGCTCAGTTTTGGTTTTATTCCTTGGGATATCTCTGGCTTTTTGGTCAATTATGCTCCGTGGGGGTTATCCAAGCGGAACAAATTACATCTACGAAGCTAGAGAATGGTCTTGAAATTCTGGTGAAGGTTGACCGTCGCGCACCCGTCGCTGCGGTGATGGTTTGGTACCGGGCCGGAAGTATCGATGAGGTAACAGGGAAAACTGGTGTCGCGCATGTGCTTGAACACATGATGTTTCAGGGAACAAAAACTATCCCCAAGGGAGAGTTTGCAAAAAAGATCGCATCGGTTGGCGGTCGCTCTAACGCGTTTACATCTTCAGATTACACGGGATATTTTGAGGAGCTCCATAGTGATGAGCTAGAAATGGCGATTCGGCTAGAGGCAGACAGAATGAGTAACTTGATTATCACTGAGGAGGACTTCGAAACTGAAGTGAAGGTCGTCATGGAGGAGCGCCGCCAGAGAGTTGACGATAACCCCAGCGCGCTGATGATGGAACGGATGAGTGCCGTAATGTATGTGGCTCACCCCTATCGAAACCCGATTATTGGATGGATGAATGATCTTGAAAATCTAACTGTTGACGATGCGGTGGCGTGGTATCAAGACTGGTACTCCCCGAGCAATGCGGCCTTAGTCGTATCGGGTGACGTTGACCCCGCCGAGGTTATACGGCTGGCTTCCAAATATTTTGGGGTTATAGCATCAAAAGAACTCCCGACTCGGCGATACCAGTCCGAGCCACGAGCTTTGGGGGAAAAAAGGGTGACTGTCAAGGGATCGACGACAATTCCGACTCAGTCCGTTGGCTATCGGGTTCCACGGTTAGAGAACCATGTCGCTGATTGGGAGCCCTATGCTCTCTATCTTCTGGCCGGAGTATTAGATGGGTACAGTGCGGCGAGGCTTCCTCGTTCTTTAATTAATGAGAAACGTATCGCGGTTTCAGTCAGTGCTAGCTATGATGGCCTGAAGCGAGGTCCCGGAGGGTTTTACGTAGGATTTTCCCCGAGCCCAAATGCGTCATTGGAGATGGTGGAGCAGGCCTGGAGAGAAGAGCTTATGGCTATTCAAAGTGAAGGCGTGACGAATGATGAGCTTGATCGGGTCAAGGCCCAAGTAATAGCGGGCCAAGTCTATTCGGAAGATTCGGTCTTAGGTCAAGCGTCTAGGATTGGCAGAATGTGGTCGGTGGGGTTGCCGGAAACTGCGAGTGCGACGATCAACGAAAAATTGAAGGAAATAACACCGGATCAAGTTAAGCAGGTCGCGATTAAATATCTCAACGAAGACAACATGACCGTAGGGGTTTTGCTACCCCAATAGGTACCGAGCTAATCCTGAAGTCTAAATTTCAAAAACTATAGAAGCTAACCGTGAAAAAATTCCTAAGACTCCCCCTTTTTGTGAGAAGCGTCATTGTCCTTGCATTATTCTCGTCAACGCTTGTTCTTGGTGCTGTCGATAAGGAGTCTTGGGTGACTGCTGCCGGATCAAAGGTCATCTACGTTCAAACTGATGTACTACCGATGGTTGACATCTCTGTAGATTTCCCAGCCGGCTCCGTGTTTGATCCGGTCGCAAAACAAGGGGTTGCCAGAATGGTGCTCGGGACTTTGGATAAAGGCACAGATACCAAAGATGAGAACCAGATTTCTGAGCTGTTTGCTTCTATTGGAACACAACTTGGAGGTAGTTTTGACTTCGACCGCTCGGGAGTAACTATGCGGAGCCTGTCGTACAAAAAGGAATTAGATGAGTCGGTCGAATTATTGAGTGAAATCCTTGGAGGCCCCAGCTTTCCAGAGATAGCAATAGATCGTGAGAGAGAGAGTATTCTTACTTCAATTCGAGAAATGGAAATCAGGCCGGGATCAGTCGCCGCAAAATTGTTCATCTCTAAGATCTATGGTGAGCATCCATATGGAAATTCTACTTATGGTACGAAAGAGACTGTTTCTACGATAACGCGCGAAGATTTATTGGAATTTTACAAACAGCATTTCTTTTCTGAAGGTGCAGTGATCACAATAGTGGGCGATATACCAAAAGCGGCGGCGAAAGAGATATCGGAAAAACTGTCGTTAGCGATTGGTAGTCGAACAGCTCCGTTTGTTGGGGAGTTTTCGAACGTTAGTAGCTTGCCAGGCGGAGAATTTGTAGTTGAGAATCCGGCTAGCCAGGCGCATGTGCGTATTGGTATCCCAGGGATACAGCGAGGAGACCCAGACTACCTAGCGCTTACACTGGCCAATCAAATACTCGGCGGCGGAGGGATGACCTCACTATTAAATGACGAGTTACGGGAAAAGCGCGGTTTGACATATGGGGTTTATAGTTACTTTAGCCCCTTGAAGTTCTCGGGGGCATTTGTGATTTCTTTTACGACCAAAAAAGATCAGGTCTGGGAAGCTGTAGATGTCACCATGGAAATTGCTAATAAATTCGTAGAAAAAGGTCCAACAGAACAGGAGCTCGTTGCTGCTAAAAAATATTTTATTGGGGCGTTCGCATTGAATGTGGACAGTAATGCGGAGTTGCTGGACTATTTTTCGACCGTTGGCTTTTATAATTTGCCTCTCGATTACATCGACACCTTCAAGCAAAGAGTGGAACAAATCACACTCGATGAAGTTCGCGATGCGCTGAAAAGACGTATGGATCTCTCGAATGCTGTGAAGGTAATTGTTGGGCCTAAACCTCGTGGCTCCAATTGAGAGAGTCGAATAAAGTCCGAGTTGTAGGAGGTGTCTGGCGCGGAAGATTGTTGACATTCCCGAACGTTACGGCTCTGAGGCCGACACCCGATCGCGTACGAGAAACGTTGTTTAATTGGCTTGGGCAGACTCTTCAAGGACTTCGTTGTCTTGATCTTTTTTGCGGAAGTGGTGCCCTTGGATTCGAGGCTGCGTCTAGAGGTGCTGAAGAAGTTGTGTTAGTCGATTCCAGTCTCGAAGTGGAAAAAGCGACGGAAAATAATTTACAGCGATTAGCGGCAAAAAATATTCATTTCACTCGCCAGACGGCAGAAACATTCCTGAGTCAGAACCAAAAAAAATTTGATGTAGTGTTTTTAGATCCGCCATTTCGAACAGCGCTTCTAACCATGGCTCTCGAACAATTACCCAAACACCTTTCAAGAAATAGTAGAATCTATGTGGAAAGTTCGGGTCTTCCAGGCATCCCGCGCGATTATGTTGAGATAAAGCGGGGCAAGGCAGGACAGGTTACCTATATGTTATTAGAGTTTGTCTCAAACAATGAGCACTAAAATGAAGCGGGCTGTTTATCCAGGTACTTTCGATCCTTTCACCAAAGGACACGAGGATCTTGTTCGTCGTGCTGCTTCTCTCTTTGATGAGGTGATCGTTGCTGTAGCCGATAGTCAAGCTAAAAATCCGCTGTTCTCTTTGGCGGACAGGGTAAAGATTGCAAAGGAGGTAGTTACTCCTTTTGGCAACGTGTTTGTCGCTGGTTTTTCGGGGTTGCTAATGGATTTTATCCGTGAAAATCAAGCGAAGATTGTGGTGCGAGGCCTACGAGCTGTGTCAGATTTCGAATATGAGTTTCAATTATCGGGTATGAACCGAAATCTATACCCAGATGTTGAGACACTTTTTCTCACTCCCGCTGAGCAATACACATTTATATCTGGAACCATGGTTCGAGAGATAGCCTTATTAGGCGGCGATGTGTCCCCATTTGTTAATCCGCTTGTTCTACAGCACATTCAAAAACGACTTTCTTAGTGGGGAGACATCATGGCGTTGATGATCACCGACGAATGTATAAATTGTGATGTATGTGAACCAGAGTGTCCGAACGAGGCGATTTATCAAGGTTTAGAAATTTATGAAATTGATCCGGATAAATGTACTGAGTGTGTCGGTCACTTTGACAATCCACAGTGTCAAGAGGTTTGCCCAGTGGATTGTATTCCGCAAGACAAAAAGCGGGTGGAGTCCCGTGAACAGCTACTGCTGAAGTACCAACATTTAATGCATGAGCGTAATAATCAAGCTTGATTGAGAGTCATCGTTTCTGACAATTTGAGCAAAAAAAAGTTGAGCGTTGACTAGTCGTCGTTGACCGAATAGTGTGACCACACACTCTACAGCTCTTTCCTCCTTGTCCATAAACAAAATAATTTTGTTGAAAGTACCCCTTGGTGCCATCTGCTTGATAAAAGTCACGTAGGCTGCTCCCTCCTGCTTCTATCGCGGATGCGAGGGTTTCTTTGATCGCAGCGACTAGTCGTTTTGAGCGTATGGTACCTACCTTTTTGGCGATGGTGTGTGGGTGAATTCCCGCACGGAATAGCGATTCATTGGCGTAAATATTTCCAACTCCAACGACCACCTCATTTTTCATAATTTGAAGCTTTATCGGCGATTCGCTTCCCGAAATTCTGTCTCTGAGAGCCCGCCAATCAAATTTGCTTTCGAGTGGTTCGGGTCCTAAATTTTTAATCCTGGGGTGGAGGCTAGGATTGTCCTCGGTCCATAATAGGGCACCAAATCTCCGTGGATCTCGATAACGCAAGATACTTCCGTCCTCGAAGGTCAAATCAAAGTGGTCATGCTTGCCGGGTTTCTGCGTCTCCGACAAAATGCGCAGGCTGCCAGACATTCCTAGATGTATGATGAGACAGCCTGAGTCACAATTTACAAGGATATATTTTGCGCGTCTTGCAACGCTGAGAACTTTCGACGCTTTTAATTTTTTTTCTAATCCCTTCTCGATAGGCCAACGCAAGCGTCGATCACGTACTAAAAGTTCTTGGATTCTTTTGCCAACAATGTGAGGTTCGATCCCGCGTTTAGTTATTTCAACCTCTGGTAATTCTGGCACGTTACCAATCCAAAATTTTTTTAGAGAGTCTTGGCAACTTCAATTGGATTGAGCAATCTGGTCCCGCTTTCGGTTCCTACATTGTATCTAATATCCTCATCCGAGCGATCGATACTAAAGCCTTGGTCATGTTGAATGAAGGTAAACGATACTGTTTTCCCATCCTCGAATCCAACTTTCATCACGCGGGGAGAGCTCTCATTATTCTTTCGGCTGGTTTCCACGTTGATTGCCGAGGTAATGCGCCAACCTGATGCCCATATTTCTATTTCGCGGCTGGATAAGTGTGTAGCGCCTGATACTTTCCATTCGCCATTCGTTTTGGTTGCATGCCAATCGCCGAAATCAAAGCTGATGGGATGTTCTTCGGGTCCCAAAATTTTCTCACTAATAATTTTTTCTGGTGTGTAGGGTAAGTTATAGCCGAAATGTGTGCGTACGAGGAATGTATCACTCATCGTTCTGACATATTGCTCATTGATCAACTCATTGACTTTTCCAAATATGATCCTTTGGTCGTTAAGGTTAAGTCGATAAGTTGGTGCGTCGAAACCATATTGTGCGTCATTCGCACTTGAGATCGAACTGCTTGACGTTGCTTCACTGATATCTAAAATGAGATCAACACTATCGTTGCTTGCGCGGGCTCTGAACGGAGCATTAACGAACCAAGTCCTCGATCTTTTTTCAAGCTTCAGAACGAACTCCTTGTATTTTTCGACCTCGATCGTATTTATTGCTTTTCGGTCGACTGTTACTAAGTGACTCGCAGTTTCCTGTTGGGATTCATGAGGTCTATACGCGACATAATACGCTAGACCAGCAAGCACGAGGGCCAGACAAACATTTAGCAGCAGCCTCGATCTCATGCTCTTCGTCTACGCCACCAAATCAATCCCCCTGCACAGATAAATCCAAGCGGAAGAACCACCAGAAATCCATTAACGATGAGTGAGACCGCCAGTGGAGAAAGATCAAGGTTCAAGTCAACTCGCGACTTTGGCGCTATCGAGATTAGTTTTTCGTCTCCGGAAAGCCAATTCAACATGCCCAGTGCAAGATCTGAATTACCTAGTGAACTTAAATATTCATTCGAAAAAGCGAAGGCTGAGCCGACAACGACGATACGTTGAGTGCGCTCCTTTGTATTGCGCTCCAGCGCGGCTGCCACAACGATAGGTCCCTTGATATCCGATTTCGGGTCAAACGTCGCATTCTTTATATCGCCCGATTCAAACCAGCCCTGCTCGGCGACTTCGACGAGTGGAGCGAACCTGAATTCCCCGTCGTCTGCTGGCACGATCATCCTAGAGTGTGGGAAGAGGGTATTGCTCTCCATTTTTTCCGTGATCGGATGTTTACCGTAATGAGCGGCGAGGGCAAAGGTTGCCGAGGGTAGTCCGCGTAATTTAGCGCCAGGATCTAACACGATCCCTAGTGGTAGCTCGATACCAATAAGGTCCGCTAGCTCATCCAGTTTTCCTGTTTTATTTGGTTCAACAAACCAAAGTAGATCACCACCATTGTCTACAAATCTTTTAATACGATTGGTTTCGCCGGGCAGCAGATCCGATGTTGGAGATGCGATCAGTAACACATTGTCTCCAGGATTGGGCATTCCTCCCGACGCGAAATTAAGCGTATCAAGTTTAAAGCCTCTGGCAGTTAGCTGACCCGCTAAATCGCCGAGATCCCTACTTCCTTGCCCTCTGAGATCACCCTCGCCGTGTCCAATCAGCCCAACGACTACACGCTTATTGAATCTCATAAGTCTGATAATCAGATTTACTAGATCTTGCTCGGAATGAGATTTTAAATTTTCGCTTCGCTCATTAATTTTTATGCGGAGTTCGCCGTTTTTGGTTACTCCAGCTTGCCGCGCAATGTTGGGCTCTTCTCTCGGGTCGACAAAATTAACGCGAATATCTGACTTGGCCGCCTGATAGGGGGTAAGGAATTTACTAACGACAGATTGCATGTCGCCGTCAGCATCGGGGAACGCGAATGCAGTTATCTCAATAGGAGCATCTATGTCCTGCAGAAGTGCTAACGTTTCGTCGGTGAGCGTATTGCGCTGACTGTAAGTTAAATCGAGCTTAATATTGGATTGTTGAGCTAAAAAAACTACCAATACAGAAACCGCTAGCAGTAGTGCTAGAAAGATACCGTTCTGTACCAGTACTCCAGTTCGAAACCGAGATGTAATTTTCATGCGCGTAAACGTTCAGAATCTAGTCTCCGGATCGAGAGAACTAGAAAGAAACAAGTTATTACTAGGAAATAAGCAACATCAGCAATCCCAACGAAGCCATTCATAAATCCTTCAAATCTTTTGAGTAAGGACACAACGTTAAGCCAGCTTTCTGGATTCGATGAGGCGAGGTTGATAATCCAAAGTCCCAAAAAAACGGCTAGCGAAAGTATGGCCGCAACAACTGGGTGGGTCGTCAGGCATGATATATAGATTCCGATCGCAGCAAAGCTGATCCCAAGCAGAAATAACCCAATAAGGTTTGCTATCAACAAACCCGAGTCAATTGTCCCTCCGGCAGTTACCGAGAGCGCCATGCATGCGATGAGCAAGAGAATCAAGAAAAGGAAAGTTGCCATTGCAAGAAATTTTCCAACTATGATCTGCGTCATTGATATGGGCGCAGAAATTAAAAACGCCATAGTCTGATTGCGTTTTTCCTCTGAAATTAACCTCATTGTTAGAAGTGGAATCGACATGAGAAGTAGCATTTGCCCCACCCCAAACATTGGGACAATAGCTATCTCCGTTAAGCCAGCAGCGTTTGGTGTTCTTGCAAGTTGCGCCTGAGCAATTAAAAATCCATTCAGTGATCCAATAAAAACGTACGCTATTACTCCCTGAACAAAAGCAAGAACGACCCAAGCCAGGGGCGAGGAGAACATGGACTTTAATTCTTTATGAGCAATCGTGAATATCATTGTTAACTTAGCAAAAAGATTTTTTTAGGGAGTTTCAGGGTTGTCACGAGCTTTGTTTGGTTAATTCTGCGAAGACCTCTTCGACCGAAGCTTGTGCGCCAGAGAGCTCATATAAGTTCCAAGAACATTCAACGCTTTTCCGCACGATAGTGCTGGTGGGGTCCTCTGAAGAGGAGGCCTGAATTCTGAAAACCCCGTTTCTTACAATGCTGCATACCGTGTCTGGTAGTGCGGTCTGTAACTCTACTAAATCAGGAGGCGTGCGAAAGCCCGCCTGGATTGTTTTTCCAGCACGGAATTGCCGTAACCCAGATATGGCATCGTTAAATACCACCGATCCATGATGCAGTATCTGAACTCGATCGCAAATCGCCTCGACTTCCTGCAATATGTGGGTCGAAAGAATGACACTATGTTCGTTGCCAAGCTGCCGTATTAAGTCGCGAATCTCTAAGATTTGGTTCGGATCAAGCCCGACCGTGGGCTCATCTAAAATGATGACCTCTGGTTCGTGAATTATGGCTTGAGCAATTCCCACACGTTGTTGGTAACCTTTTGATAAGGATCCAATGAGCCTTCGTCTCATGTGAGTGACGCCGACCCTTTCTTCTGCTTTATTCACGGCCTCCGAAACTTTTTTGCTAGCAACGCGGTGTAATCGGGCGGCTAGAGTTAAATACTCGTCTACACGAAGCTCTTTGTACACAGGTGGAATTTCAGGCAGATAGCCAATTTTTGCTTTCGCGTCCAAAGGCTTTTCTATTAGATCAATACCGCATATTTGAACCCCTCCCTCGGAAGGGGCTAAATTGCCAGTGATCATTTTCATGGTTGTCGATTTTCCCGCGCCATTTGGCCCAAGTAACCCAACGATTTGACCTTTATAGAGGTCAATAGACACGTTTTTTGCTGCAATATTATTCCCGTACTTGCGGGTTAAACCACTTGCACTAAGGGTGAGCGCTTGGCTGCTGGTCACGTTTTCAGTACCTGAAAAATTTTATTAAGCTTACTTCAAAGGGATATCACGGCTGTAAACCCGCTAATATACAGAATCCGCGGTTTGGTTTGAAGACCAATCGGCCCAATCAATTCTTTCAGAGAACGTTTATAGCCGAGTGTAGTCGGAATTTAATTGCTGTTTGGATAGATAGAGAAAATTATGAGAATAAAGATATCCTGGAGTTTGCGATTTTTATTTGGTCTCTGCCTCTTGGTGTCCATACATGGCACCTCTTTTGCGGATAGTTCTGATCCGGATTACATCCCACCTCACTCAGTTAGAGAAGAGCCGCCTCGATTTGCTGACCTCATGTTTAAGTTTCTCTTAGCGGAGATGGCTAGAAAGAATCAACTGAATGACTTGGCTGCAGAGGCTTACTATGAGCTGCTTCTTGGATTGGAAGACCCGCGGATAGCGGAGTTAGCTGCCGATACCGCCAATCAAGCTAGAAGAGAAGATCTTGCCCTCAAATCAGCTCAAATATGGTATCGATTGGAGCCATCATCTCGGAAGGCTCAGCTGATTATGCTGACAATGTTGGTGAGGATGGGAAGCTTTGAGGATGCTCGTCCGATTGCGATACGTTTTTTATCCGCGGAGGATCTTTCCGACATTCAAAAGATAGACTATTTCTTAGAATTGACGTTGCGAACACCCTTCAAAAAACAGGCTTTCGAGTTTTTAGAGAGAAGCCTCTCTGGCGTGCCAAACTCTGGGCATAAATCATTTTCCCTTGGTAAGTCGGCGAGCGCTGCCGGACTATTTGCTCAGGCAATCGATTATTTTGATCGCGCGCTAACGACCAATGGTTCCTGGGAAGAGGTTGCGATAGAGAAAGCGAGAGCGCTGAGAGAGCTGAGTGCAGTGGGGGCATCTAATTTTTTGGAGCAATTTATTAAAGATCATCCTGGGGCGTCTGAGGCAAGATCGATTTACGCCCAAGATCTGATACGCAATCGAGATTATGAGAAGGTCATTCCTCATATGGTGGATCTTATTCAGGCCGACCCCTCAAACCCGAGTTTAAAATTTACCCTCGGGCTCGTATATCTGGAACTTGGAGAATTTGATGAGGCAGAATCCCGCATACACATGGCTCTGGCACTTGGTTACGAAGATAAAGATGCTGCCTATCTGAATCTCGGTCAGATTTCCCAGTCGAGAGAAGATTACGCATTGGCAGCGCGGTGGTACGAAACGGTGTCTCCTGGTGGTCTTTTCCCGGAAGCTCAATCGCGCTTAGCGCATCTAAAGTTGAAAACAGATGGGATAGAGAATGCCATTGGTGATCTAGATGAGAAAATTAACCGAATGCCGCAATACTATGTTGAGCTCGTTCAGATCAAGGCGGCGCTTTTGCGAGAGTCGAATGAGCTAGATCGAGCTTTCCAGCAATTAGAGATTGGACTGAAAGAAAAACCGGATAACCCCGATTTTTTGTATGACTCGGCGCTATTAGCTGAAAAATTAGGAGATATGGCGACCATGGAAACGAGGCTGCGTAGGTTGATACAGATACAGCCAAATAACCCCTACGTCTATAACGCGCTTGGCTACACACTCGCCGATGTTACGGATCGTTTCGAGGAGGCCAAGGAGCTTATAAAAATAGCTCTAGACTTGGCGCCTGATAATTTCATGATTCTTGATAGCATGGGTTGGGTGGAGTATCGCCTCCATAATTATGACGAGAGCCTTGAACTGTTGCGCAGGGCTTACAGCCAAAGGCGGGACCCCGAAATAGCTGCTCATTTGGGAGAAGTTTTATGGGTTATCGGGCGCAAAGACGAGGCAAAATCAATTCTCCAAGACGCTGTCGTTGCTCACCCCGATAACGATGTTTTGAAAAATACGGTGAATCGTTTGTTGTACGATTAGCAGATGAGTCTCCTGGGAAAAAACCGATTTTTAATTCTTTCCATCATCTTGCTCAGTGGTTGTAATACTCTCAAAGAATACGTTCACAGAGAATCCACTTTAGTTGAAGAAGAATTTTATCTACAGGGTAGGTTGGCCGTAACCATCGAGGGCGAAGGTTCGTCTGCAAAAATATTGTGGAGGCATTTTCCGGATAGAGACTCAATCAGAGTTTTGACCCCAGTGGGGACAACGCTGGCTACAATTCTTGTATCTCGGAGTGCGGGGGCGGTTCTTGAGACGAAAGACGAAAGTTTTCAGGCTAGCAATGCGGAGGATTTGACTGAGAAAGTCTTGGGTTGGCGTTTTCCACTTGACGGGATGCAACACTGGGTCAAGGGTAAGCTGCAGCCTGGTGAGCCGATTAGACGTATCTCACCGAAGGATAGTTTGGGACGATTGACCTATTTTGAGCAAAATGGTTGGAAGGTGACATACGACGCTTACAAGGAGGATACGTTGCTCCCGCGTAAAATGTCGCTTGAGTTCGAGAAAATGAAACTAAAGTTCGTAATAGATAAGTGGAAGCAAATTTAAAAAACAAACTCGCGGGTTTCGATTATTACCAATCTCCAGCCAAGATTAATCTGTTACTAAAGGTACTCTCTCAACGAGGTGATGGTTACCATGAGCTTCAGACTGTTTTTAGGTTTCTCGACTTTCATGATTTGGTTGGATTTCGCATCAACACTGACTCCGAGAATATTCGGCTGCTGTATCAGCATCGGGAGATAGACCCGCAAACGGACTTGATTTTTCGTGCTGCTAAGGCTTTGCAGGACCGTTCGGGCTGCTCGATGGGTGCTGATATCGACCTTATCAAGAAGATACCTATCGGGGGCGGTCTTGGGGGAGGAAGTTCGAATGCGGCGACAACTTTAATAGCGCTGAATGCCTTATGGGATACTCGTTTAAGTCGTGAGGAGCTTCAATCCCTGGCTCTTCACCTCGGGGCGGACGTGCCAGTTTTCATTTTTGGCCAAACCGCTTTCGCAGAGGGGGTCGGAGAGAGATTTACTCCATTAAAAGTCAGGCCTTGTGGTTATTTGGTTGTTACCCCTCGATCGGGCGTTGCTACAAAATCGGTATTCTCAGATCCACAATTGACACGAAATTCCAAACCTATCAAAATAGCGGACTTTTCCTCTTTTGAGGGGCAAAACGACCTCGAAACTACCGTTTGCAGGCTATTTCCTGAGGTTAGACGCGCATTGGATTTCTTGAGAGCTTATGGCCCTGCATGTTTAAGTGGTTCTGGCTCGAGCGTTTTTTGTCGATTAGAGGAAGGTAGAGATGCGCGAGCCGTATTGGACGCGCTTCCGGATGGTTTTTCGGGGTTTGTCGCCAGAGGTTTAGACAGACATCCACTTTGGGGCTTGACCCCTGATTAGGTTTTTAGTTGGGGAGTAGCCAAGTTGGTTAAGGCAGCGGATTTTGATTCCGCCATGCGAGGGTTCGAGTCCTTCCTCCCCAGCCAAATTACTGCAAATATTTTGAAGCCAGGTAGCTTACAACTTAAATAACGGAAAACGGATGTCCTACGACAGTTTGATGGTATTTACCGGTAATGCAAATCCAGAGCTTGCGTCTGAGGTTGCGAGGCACCTTAATATTGGCCTGGGGAAAGCTACCGTTGGTCGTTTCAGCGACGGTGAGGTGATGGTCGAGCTTCTCGAAAACGTTCGAGGCAGAGATATTTTTGTATTGCAGTCAACGTGTACTCCGACAGACGCTAACTTGATGGAAATCATGTTGATGGTTGATGCTCTCAAACGGTCTTCAGCCGGGCGAATTACAGCTGCGATACCTTACTTGGGATACGCGAGGCAGGACCGTCGATCACGGTCCGCTAGGGTTGCAATAAGCGCGAAGGTTGTTGCAAATTGTCTCCAAGTGGCGGGAGTGGATCGAGTGCTCACGATGGATTTACACGCCGATCAAATTCAGGGATTTTTTGATATACCCGTTGATAACGTTTATGCTGCGCCGATTTTGCTCGGTGATATATGGAAAAATAACCACTCGGACTTGATCGTTGTCTCTCCGGATGTAGGCGGGGTGGTTCGTGCTAGAGCGTTGGCAAAGAGGTTAGAGTCGGATTTGGCCATTATTGACAAGCGGCGCCCGAAACCCAACGTGGCAACAGTGATGAATATCATTGGTGAAGTTGCTGGTAGAACTTGTATTTTGATGGACGATATGGTCGATACTGCTAACACGCTCTGCGAGGCGGCTACGGCTTTAAAAAAGAACGGCGCGAAGAAGGTTCTGGCGTACTGTACGCACCCGGTATTGTCTGGGAAGGCTGTCGAAAAGGTTTCGAATTCGGAATTGGATGAGTTGGTTGTAACGGATACGATTCCACTCACGGAAAATGCTAAAGCATGTAGTCGAATACGTCAGCTGTCGATCGCAAATTTATTAGCTGAAACGATTCGAAGAATTAGCAATGAGGACTCGGTGTCTTCGCTTTTTATGGATTAAGCTCAATGGGTGTGTTTTACACACCTTTTTTAAACCGAGATCACTGGTCGCGGTGATCTCATTACTTATGGAGTAAATCATGGCAACCACGATAGTTAAAGCAAATGCCAGATCTTCGCAGGGAACGGGTGCGAGCCGCCGTCTGCGCAGAGATGGCAAGGTACCAGCAGTTTTATACGGCGGTCACAAGGACGCTAGGATGATAGAGGTGGATCACAAAGATACGCTAATGAATTTAAAGCATGAAGCGTTTCATTCTTCTATTCTTGATATGGATATTGACGGTGAGAAGGAGAAGGTACTACTTAGAGATGTGCAAATGCATCCGTGGAAATCTCAGATTCTTCATATCGACTTCCAGCGTGTTTCCGCTAAAGAAAAAATCCACATGAAAGTTCCGCTTCACTTTATCAATGAGGAGATAGCGCCTGGCGTGAAGATTGGTGGTGGACTTATCAACCATATTGCTTCGGAGATTGACATTACGTGCTTGCCAGCGGATCTTCCAGAGTACATTGAGGTCGATCTCGGTGCTTTAGAGGTTGGCGAGTCGATACATTTGTCTCAAATTAAATTTCCATCCGGTGTTGAGTCAGTACAACTTGCGAGAGGGGGAGAAGATTTGGGGATAGTTGCGATTCAAGCTCCCCGTGGTGGCGCATCGTCAGATGAGGTAGGTGATGGTGCTGTGGCGACTGAGGGTGCTGAAGATTCGGCCACGGAGCAGCAAAAAGCTAACGCTCAGTCAGAAACAAAGTAATACGCATTGCTTTATTAATTAGGCCGAGTGAAAATTACTCGGCCTTTTTTTATTTGATAATGATTTTTTCGATATGAGACTACTGATTGGGCTGGGTAACCCTGGCCCCTCTTATCAGAACACGCGACACAATGCTGGATTTTTGTTTATTGACCAAATGGCAAAAATTTATGGCGTGCAGATGAAGAATGAGAGTAAATTTCTTGCCGAGGTGGGGCGTGTTCGAGCGGATGGGGCTGACTTTTGGTTATTGAAGCCGCTCACTTTTATGAATGAGAGCGGAAAATCTGTTTCGAGTTTTTGTCGTTTTTACGATGTCGATGTGGACGACTTTATTGTTGCTCATGATGAATTAGATTTAAGTCCTGGGATCGTAAAAATTAAGAGAGGTGGTGGTGCCGGTGGGCATAACGGAATTAAAGATATTATTTCGTCTGGCTTAGGTGGAGATTTTTGGAGGTTGAGGATCGGAATTGGACATCCTGGAGATAAACGTAAAGTATCGGGATATGTCCTCCAATCCCCAAATCAACAAGATTTTGAAAGTATTTTTGAATCAATCGAACGGGTAGTGGCGGCGAGACAAAAAATTCTACAATCAAAACTCGACGACGCAATGCTTGAGCTGCATTCGTCGAATCCTCGCTAGCTTTTAGTCCATCTACTTTCGCAAGAAAAAAGGATCAATCGAATGAAGTGTGGAATAGTAGGTCTCCCGAACGTAGGCAAGTCGACGTTATTTAATGCGTTAACGAAGGCCGAGATCTCTGCTGAGAATTATCCCTTTTGTACCATTGAGCCGAACGTGGGGGTTGTTGAGGTTCCCGACAAGAGAGTTGCTCAACTTGAAACTATCGTGAATCCCGAGAAAACAGTCCCAGCGATTGTTGAGTTTGTAGATATTGCGGGGCTGGTGGCGGGGGCATCAAAAGGCGAAGGGCTTGGCAATCAGTTTCTAGCCAATATTCGCGAAACCGATGCGATAGCGCATGTCGTTCGCTGCTTTGATGCGGAGGGCATTGTTCATGTAAATGGTAGCGTAAATCCGTTATCCGATATCGAGGTTATTGACACTGAACTCGCACTTGCTGATCTTGCTTCGGTTGAGAAGCAACTCCTACGGTTTTCCAAACAGGCCCGTTCTGGTGGGGACAAGGAGGCCAAACGTATTGTTGATGTTCTTGAGAAAGTCCAAAAAACGCTTGATCAGGGGCGAGCAGCGAGGACACTCGATCTCTCGAAAGAGGAAAGAGACGCGCTTCGCCCTTTTTTCCTCCTTACTATGAAGCCCGTTATGTATGTGGCAAATGTTAGTGAGACGGGTTTCGCTGATAACCCGTACCTGGACGCTGTGAGAAATGTCGCGAGTGATCAGGGAGCCAGTGTGGTTGCGATATCAGCTGCGCTCGAGGCACAACTCATAGACTTGAATGAGGAGGAGAAAAGTGTCTTCCTCGAGGATATCGGGATGGACGAGCCGGGGCTAAATCGTGTCATTCGAGCTGCCTATGACCTGTTGGGTCTTCAAACTTATTTCACTGCAGGTAAAAAAGAGGTGCGTGCCTGGACTATCCGTAAAGGAGATAGTGCATCGAGGGCAGCCGGGGTAATCCATACAGACTTTGAGAAGGGTTTTATTCGCGCTGAGGTTATATCTTTCGAGGATTATGTTGAGTTAAACGGGGAAGCCGGGGCCAAAGAAGCCGGTAAAATGCGGCTTGAGGGGAAAGACTATTTAGTTGCAGACGGAGATGTTATGCATTTTCGTTTTAATGTGTGATTTCAAGACATTACAAAAGCTTAAGTAAATTTGGAAAATAATAGGATTCGATATGGCAGGACATAGTAAGTGGGCAAATATAAAACATCGAAAGGCAGCGGCAGATGCCAAGCGTGGAAAGATTTTTACCCGTCTTATTAAAGAGATCACTGTGGCGGCTCGATTGGGAGGCGCAGATACTGGTGGAAATCCTCGACTCCGATTAGCGGTTGATAAGGCGCTTGATAACAACATGCCAAAAGATACAATCGAGCGAGCGATTAAAAAGGGCTCGGGCGGTCTTGAGGGAGTAAATTACGAGGAGATACGTTACGAGGGATATGGAGTTGGTGGGGCGGCGGTGATGGTCGATTGCCTGACGGACAATAAACAAAGAACTGTCGCTGAGGTTCGCCACGCATTTTCAAAATTTGGAGGAAATCTTGGTACTGATGGATCTGTAGCTTTTTTGTTCACCCACTGTGGACAGTTTGCCTTCGCCCCCGGAGTGGATGAAGATGCAGTCATGGAAGCTGCTTTGAGCGGTGGTGCAGATGATGTATCCTCCGAGGAGGATGGATCCATGGAGGTAATAACAAGCCCAACTAACTTTACAGCGGTCAGGCAAGCATTGACGGATGCTGGGCTGGTTCCAGAGCTGGCTGAGGTGACGTTTAAGCCAACGACGGAGACTGAATTGCTTTCTGAAGATGGTGAGAAGATGCAAAAATTAATCGATGCATTGGAAAACTTAGATGATGTGCAGGACGTTTATACAACCGCCGTATTCGGTTTAAATGACGAATCTACTTAAGGTTTCGAAAGAGGGAAGAGTTGATAATTCTTGGGGTTGACCCAGGGTTACGCTGTACCGGTTTTGGCGTTATCGAATCGAGAGGCCGACGACTTAATTATGTGACGAGTGGTCGAATTCGTACGCAAAGTCAAGAATTGCCTGATCGGATAAAAACGATCCTCGATGGTTTAATAGAGGTGATATCCAAAAACCGGCCTGATGTTATCGTGGTGGAGAAGGTTTTTGTAAACGTAAACCCACAATCTACATTATTGCTGGGACAAGCTCGGGGTGCTGCTATTTCTGCTGCAGTACTGAATAATGTGACGGTTAAAGAGTATACGGCGCTCCAGGTAAAGCAGGCGGTCGTTGGGAATGGTCACGCAAAAAAGGATCAAGTACAGGAGATGGTTCGACGTCTCCTTCGGCTTCCCGCTGCGCCGAGTTCAGACGCTGCAGATGCTCTAGCATGCGCCATATGCTTCGCGCACGATGCTCCAATGTCAAATAAGCTTGCACAGTTATCAAATAAAAGTTTTTAGAAATATCGAACTATGATTGGAAGAATAAAGGGGTTATTGGTCGAAAAGAATCCACCGTTAGTGGCGGTTGATGTTAATGGCATAACTTACGAATTAAATGCTCCCATGAGTACGATCTATGAGTTGCCAGATCTGGGTGAGGAAGTTTGCCTGTACACGCATCTTTTAGTTCGGGAGGACGCGCACCTATTATTCGGGTTTTTCTCTGCGCGAGAGCGAGAGTTTTTCCGGACGCTACTGAAGGTAAACGGGGTGGGGGCTAAAATTGCCATCGCGATCTTATCCGGATTATCGGTAGAGGATTTATCTAATGTCGTTCAACAAAAAGATGTCTTGCGGATTACTAAAGTTCCTGGCATCGGTAAAAAGACTGCAGAACGATTAATACTCGAATTACGCGACAAGTTATCTGTTATCTCGGGCGGGGAGTTAAATTCTTCCGGCGGGGAAATCGAGGATGCGGTTGGGGCGCTAGTTGCGCTCGGTTACTCGGATCGTGACTCTCGAAACGCGTTGTTAAAAGTGTCGGGAGAGCTCGCTGTTGCAGAGCTCATACGGCAAGCGCTACGGATCTTATCCAAGGTATAGAAAGGTTTTACCTCAAAAAATTATTCCTTGCTGTTGTCAATGGGTATAATCAAAGTTAATTGGCTCGCTGAGCAAACAAACAACTTTCCTATGGCGCTGCTTGATGGCAAAAATACTTTGTGATGATTCCAAATTTCAAAGTTGTCACATGCTCTTAAAAAGTAAGTCATTTGCAATGGCATTAAATCAGATCTTCTTTTTTGCGTAATAAATCAATTGGGATGATAGAGACTGACCGTTTGATTACAGCAGAATCTCCCTCGAAAGAGGAGGAACGGGTTGAGCGGGCGCTTCGTCCTTTTAGGTTGGAGGAGTACGTCGGACAAGAGAAGATACGTGGCCAGCTTAGCATCTTCATTCAGGCTGCTATCCAGCGTAATGAGCCGTTAGATCATGTGCTCTTGTTTGGCCCACCTGGACTTGGAAAGACGACGTTAGCGCATATCGTTGGGCGGGAAATGGGCGTTAATGTGCGGCAGACTTCTGGCCCAGTTATCGAAAAAGCTGGAGATTTAGCTGCGCTGTTGACTAATCTGGAGCCTAACGATGTTTTATTTATCGATGAAATCCATAGATTGTCGCCCGCTGTCGAGGAGATTCTTTATCCAGCGTTAGAGGACTACCAGATAGATATTATGATCGGGGAAGGTCCAGCTGCAAGGTCAATTAAGCTTGATTTGCCGCCATTTACGCTGGTCGGTGCGACCACTCGTGCTGGCATGCTAACCAATCCGCTTAGAGATAGATTTGGAATAGTGTCGCGCCTGGAGTTTTATACAGCATCAGAATTGTCCCAAATAGTTTTACGATCTGCCCGCTTATTGGACACTGCGATTGAAAAGAATGGCGCAGAGGAGATTGCGGCGCGCGCTAGAGGAACTCCAAGAATCGCAAATCGTTTACTTCGAAGAGTTCGAGATTTTGCCCAGGTTAAGTTTGATGGTGTTATCACTCAAGTTGTGGCGAAGGAGGCGCTTGACACCTTAGACGTGGATGGTAAGGGGCTAGATTTAATGGACAGAAAGCTGTTGGACGCTATTATCAATCGCTTTGGTGGGGGTCCGGTAGGGGTTGAGAATTTGGCTGCGGCGATTGGAGAGTCCCGAGATACGATCGAGGATGTCATTGAGCCCTTTTTGATTCAAGAAGGTTATCTGCAAAGAACACCTCGGGGCAGGCTCGCCACCCAGCTAACCTACGCGCATTTTGGGCTACAGCCCTCATCTAAAAAAAATCAAGAGTTATGGGATCAAGGTTGAACATCCCGTTTTCTTTGGATGCGAGAGTCTACTACCAGGACACCGATGCAGGAGGCGTTGTTTATCATTCTAGGTATCTTGATTTTTTTGAAAGAGCAAGAGCGGAGTGGCTAAGGAGTATCGGAATGGAGTCGACGATGCTTGCAGAAAAATATCGTGTGATATTCATTGTGAGAGCGGTTAATATTGAGTATGTGATGCCTGCAAAGCTTGACGATAAGTTATCTATCGTTATTGAGCGAGTTGATTTATTGCGAGCACAATTCAACCTGGCTCAGAAAATTTTTGTTAAGTCCAATTTGGTGGCGAGAGCTGATATCAATTTGGTTTGCGTAAAGACTTCAAATTTCAAACCAGCTCGGTTCCCCTCCGAAGTTAAAAATTTGTTGACTGTAGAGTCATCGCCACTTTTTTATGAAAAGGATATCCTATGCCACTAAGTGTAGCGGATGATATGTCATTTATTTCGCTTATTACTAATGCCAGTGTATTGGTGCAGTTAGTGATGCTAATTCTGTTGCTGATGTCATTGGCGAGCTGGTGGTTGATTTTTCTAAAGAGAGACTTATTTAGGAGAGCAAAAAAGAACGCGAAGACTTTTGAGCGGCATATGGCGACGGTAGATGATCCGGGGAGTTTATATCAGCACACAAGAGCTAGTGCTGGACGGGGTGGGCTTGATAGAATTTTTGAGGCAGCGTTACGAGAGTTTACGAAACTCAGAAAACAGCCTGGGGTTACGGCGGATACCATAGTGGATGGGACACGTCGAGCCATGAGGGCGCAATTCAATAGGGAGATTGATAGACTTGAGACGCACCTGTCGTTCTTGGCTACTGTTGGATCGGTAAGTCCTTACATAGGGTTGTTAGGAACAGTCTGGGGGATTATGAATGCATTTCGTGGGCTTGCCACTGTTGGACAGGCGACCCTCGCTCAGGTTGCTCCTGGTATAGCGGAGGCATTAGTGGCAACGGCAATGGGGTTATTTGCAGCGATACCCGCGGTGCTTGCTTATAACAACTACATCCGTGATGTTGAGCAATTAACGAACCAATATGAGAGTGCCATTGAAGAAATTTCTAATATGCTCCAGCGCTCTGCTGCGAATTAAAACTAATTGAGAGATTAGCTCAGAAAAGTTTTTACATGGGACGAAAAAGAAAGGTCATCAATCAAATGAATGTAGTACCGTACATCGATGTGATGCTGGTGCTGCTGGTAATTTTTATGGTTACTGCTCCAATGCTGAACCCTGGCGTTGTTGAGCTTCCCAGCGTTGGGAAAACATCCCAAGTTCCGATGCGTCCGATCGAGGTTATCATTGAGGCAAATGGAAACTATTCATATGTTGATAGAGAGTTATCATCGGCAGCAAGGATTGCGACCAGAGAGGATGTTTTAGGTTTTATAAGTTCGAAAATTGATAAGAATCCTGAACAGCCCGTCTTAATTTCCGCGGATAAGAGTGTTCGTTACGAAAAAGTAATGGATATGATGGATCAACTCCAGTCGATGAACGTTCGACGCGTTGGATTAATGGCGGCGCCCAAGTAATAATGAAGTTGGATTTAAAAGATCCCAGAGTGCGCTCTGGAGTTTCTTCGCTGTTTGTCCACCTAATATTGATTTTGCTCCTGGTCGTTGGAGTTGAATGGAATCGACGAGATCCTGAACCAATATTTGTAGAGTATTGGAACGATTCTCCTCTGGAGAAAGTTTCGAACAAGAAAGACACCCCTGCTAGCAA
>JAURFP010000027.1 GCA_030834275.1 Burkholderiales bacterium
CGATGGTGGAAATGATTATCGATTAGCGTCACTTGAAAAGTCAGGGGTATTTTTTCTGGGAGATGATGAAAGGACTGATGGCGAGATGCGCGTGTTGATGAAATCCTTGTCACAGGCCATCGGTGAGCCCGGTGTCATTAGTCTTAATGATCGTAGTATTCCTTATGAAGCAATGTCAGAGGATTTGATTTGGTTTACGTTTCGCGGCATCTGTGAGGGCCCTAGAGGCAAAGATGACTACATTGAATTATCAAAAGAGTTTCAAACGGTGTTGATTAGTAAAATCCCATCGTTTGCTAGCCATAATGACAATGAACGGCGGCGATTTACCTGGCTTGTGGATGAATTTTATGATCGGCGTGTAAAATTGATTCTCTCATCTCATGATGCAATACCTGATATTTTTGCAAGTTCCCTGGGAGGTCCAGAGAAGGAGAGAACCGAATCACGCCTAATTGAGATGCAGTCGAGAAGATACTTGTCGGAGCCACATACTCCTTGAGCATCTCGGGCAATATAAACAGTATTTAGCGAAATTTTAGGAGAAGGTGATGGACAAATTTAATGCGTTTTTAATTGAAGAAGTTGACGGGAAGGTCGTAAGTGGCTTTAAACAAATGAACCTGACTGACCTTGATGCGGGTGAGGTAGTAATCAAAACCGCCTATTCCTCGGTCAACTTCAAGGACGCATTGGCTGCTACTGGAGCTGGGAAAATTATCAGAAGGTTTCCGTGTATTGGCGGCATTGATCTCTCGGGAACAGTCGTTGAATCTTCATCGAGCGAATTTTCTGTGGGTGATGAAGTGATTGCCACGAGTTACGATATCGGAGTGGCGCACCATGGTGGTTATGCTGAGTATGCGCGTATCCCGGCGGAATGGGTTGTTCCCATGCCCAAAGGCTTAGATTTGTTCTCATCCATGGCGCTTGGGACTGCCGGTTTCACCGCGGGTCTTGCGGTCGAGCGTATGGAGCATGACGGGTTAGCGCCGTCTGCTGGTCCGGTTGTCGTGAATGGTGCCACCGGTGGTGTGGGTGGTATTGCAGTTGATATTCTCTCGGGACTTGGTTACTCGGTTACTGCGATGACTGGAAAGAGTGACCAGGAGGGGTATTTAAAAAATCTTGGTGCCAGCGAAATTCTTCTGCGTGATTCGATCGATCTCGAAAAAATTAAACCTCTTGCGAGAGAGACGTGGGCGGGCGCTGTCGATAATCTAGGTGGGGATATCCTCTCTTGGATCGCGAGTGGTATGAAGGTCGGGGGTGCCATTGCATCGATTGGACTCGCATCGAGTTTCAAGTTTAATACGACGGTTATGCCATTTATCCTTCGAGGAGTGAGTCTCTTGGGGATCGACTCGGTTAACGCAAAATCCCTTGTTCGAAGAAAAGTGTGGGGGCGTCTAGGTTCTGATATGAAGCCTGCTCATTTAAGTGACATTGTTCAAACGGTTGAGTTTGATAATCTGCCTTCTGTATTCCCTAAGCTCATGCAGTCGGCGTTGCGAGGACGGGTTGTGGTTAAGGTCGCTTAGTCACTAAGTTTTTGCTATGGGGGAAGTAATGTCGAAAAAAATTCAACAAATTCACAGTGACTCACTCGACAAGCGTGACGCCTTTTGGACGAACGAGGCGAAAGCAATCCACTGGAACAAAAAATTTGATGCAGTCCTCGACTATAGCAAGCCACCCTTCGCAAAATGGTTTGTAAATGGGGAAACGAATCTTTGTTTTAACGCTATCGACCGCCACCTTGAAGAGAGAGGTGATCAAGCTGCAATTGTCTATGTCTCAACTGAGACGAATACAGAATGCTCGATTTCCTACTCTGATTTATCTAGAGAAGTAAATAAATTTGCGGCAGTGTTACGCGCAAAAGGCGTTGGGAGAGGGGATCGAGTTTTGATTTATATGCCAATGATCCCGGAGGCGATATTTGCCATGCTTGCAACGGTTCGACTTGGAGCTATTCACTCAGTTGTTTTTGGGGGATTTGCATCCGCTAGCCTTGCGCAACGAGTCGATGATTGTGCGCCGAAGGTCATGGTTACCTCTGACGCAGGATTACGAGGCGGTAGGGTGATTCCTTATAAGGGGTTAGTCGATGATGCAATTTCATTGGCCTCTTCTCCGCCCGAGACGGTGATTTTGGTTAATCGAGGTCTCGTCGAAGGAATGAGTATGGTTGAGGGACGGGATTTTGATTACCAAGCTCTTGCAGAGATATTTGAAGGGGTCTCGGTGGACGTCACCTGGGTTGAATCTAGTGAGCCTAGCTACATTCTCTACACGTCTGGTACCACTGGAAAGCCAAAAGGGGTGCAGCGTGACACTGGTGGATATGCAGTTGCGCTCGCCTCCTCGATTAAACATATCTACGATGGTGCTGCGGGAGAGGCGATTTTTACGACATCCGATATCGGATGGGTAGTAGGGCATTCATACATTGTTTACGCTCCATTGATCATGGGAATGACCACGATCCTGTACGAAGGGTTGCCTACGACTCCAGACGCAGGCATTTGGTGGAAATTGGTTGAAAAATATAATGTTCGCGTGATGTTCTCATCGCCAACGGCGATTCGTGTTTTGAAGAAGCAGGATCCAAAATATTTGAGTCAATATGATATTTCTTCGCTGAAGCATCTCTTTCTGGCGGGAGAGCCGTTGGATGAACCAACGCACTCTTGGATTTCATCTGCAATCAATAAACCAGTGATCGATCATTTTTGGCAGACAGAAACAGGCTGGCCGATTCTGACTTCGATGCTGGGTATCGAAAAAACTCCAATAAAATTTGGTAGCCCATCATTTCCTGCTTATGGGTACGAGCTTAAAGTGTTGAGAGAAGATGATGCGTCGGAGTGCGATGCAAACGAGAAAGGGTTGGTTTCAATTGTTCCTCCGTTACCTCCTGGTTGTATGACCACCGTGTGGGGAGACGATGAGCGATTCGTGAATACGTATTTTTCAACATTCAGAAATAAATTGGTTTACTCGACTTTTGACTGGGGTATTCGCGATGAGGATGGTTACCATTTTATTTTGGGCCGTACCGATGATGTGATTAATACCGCAGGTCATCGTTTAGGAACACGGGAGATCGAAGAGGCGATACAGATGCACGGTAATGTTGCCGAAGTTGCTGTGGTTGGCGTTGCAGATGAGTTAAAGGGGCAGATGCCTTTAGCCTTTGTGGTGCCAAAAGATATGTCTTTGGTTGAAGAGCAAGATCAGGCGGGCACCCAAGCCAAGGAGATTATGAAAAAAGTCGATGAAAGTCTCGGAGCGATTGCTCGGCCTCGCAATGTGCACTTCGTCTCCATGTTACCGAAGACTCGTTCTGGGAAACTTTTGAGACGAAGTATTCAAGCGATAGCGGAGGGAAAATCTCCTGGAGATTTGACGACCTTGGAGGATCCGGCGGCGATCGACCAAATTAAAGATGCGGTCTCGGGTTAGAGCAGAGTCAGGAAGATGCAGTATAAAATTCTCTTAGGGGTTAATGTTGTTGCATTACTGCTCTACCTGTCTTTTCTAGCTGGAATTATGTATCTCGATTTTTCGGTTTTCCCGAATATGGAGGCGCTACGCTCTCCACCTCCTGTCGTAGAGGATGCGATTTCAAAAACGGGAGATCTCGAAGGTTTGCGAGCGGTGGCATCGCTACTTTTTAGTCACATCAATGATCAAACCGACGTAATTAATTCGATTATCGGGTCAACGGTTTTCTGGGCGCGGCTGCACTTTATCTTTGCACTGTTTGTATCAATTCTTAATGTGTTTTTAATTTTAAAACTGAGGAAGCGATAAACTTTTGCGGTACTCGAGCTTACGGGCGACAGTTTTATGTTCAGTCGTTTGCGCGACGTTATGTTTGATGACAGTCCCTAAGGGGTTCTCAGTCGAGTTGCCAAAAGAGCGATTGGCTCCTGGGGGGGTTGCTGTTGTAGACCTCGGAGTGGGAGATGTTAAGCCGGTTGTCCTCTATGCCGGAAACCCAGTTTCAGTTGTAAAAGATCAGATGCGCTGGTTTGCCATTGTGGGAATTTCTCTATCACAAACTACGGGTTCTGAACTGATTTTGAATACCGATGATGGCCATGAGTCGCTTAACCTGAGTATTCCAATTGGTTCTTTTCCATATGGCGAGCAGCATTTAAAGGTTGCAAAAAAACATGTTGATCTCTCTTCGGAAAGTTTGGAGAGAAACAACAGGGAAAGTGCGCGCATCGCCCAGTTGAAGAGAACATTTAGCGAAAGAAATATAAGTACGTTCCGATTGAAGGTGCCTTGTAAAGGGGAGATAAGCTCCTCGTTTGGGTTTCGCAGATTTTTTAATGGACAACCTCGATCGCCGCATCGGGGTATGGATATTGCGGCTCCGTCTGGAGAGCCAGTGATCTCAGCGGGAGATGGAATTGTGATTGATGTTGGGAATTATTTTTTCTCTGGGAATATGGTCACCGTAGATCATGGTCAGGGGTTCCTCACGCTCTACGCACATCTCAAAGCGGTTGATGTGACGGTTGGTCAAGCGGTGAGAGCAGGGGATATGATCGGGTTAGTTGGGGCAACTGGAAGGGTTACTGGCCCGCATCTACATTTTGGCGTCATCCTTGGTGGGGAATCGGTTGATCCTGCGCTGTTCTTAGAGCCGTAGCTTAATCAGGTTTTTAGCGTCCCAGTCGACTTAGATTTAAATACCCAAGCAAGGGGCACCGATGCTAGCGCAACCCAGGTGAATAGGTCGAACGCATTTAGGTAACCACCAATGAGCGCCTGATGTTCAATCTCAGTAGTCAGCCTTGTGAGGCTCTCTAAGCTCTCTAACCCCCAAGTACTGGAGATTGGTGAGTTGGTGATCTTTTCATTGAGAGGTGAAACAAGCTGACTGAGACCGGCATAATTGGCTGCGGTCGTTCTTAATAAAACCAAAATACTGATAGAAATAAAAAGACTACTCCCAAAATTTCTCATGAGATTAAACATGGATGCACCCTGGACTACCAATTTATTTGGAAGTGTTGCAAATGCGAGGACTGTCATAGGGGTGTAGGCGAGTCCAAAACCAAACCCTTGTACAAAGTTTGTCCAGATGATGTCCCAGTCGGTCATATTGATATTCAGCCGAGACATTGCCCAACCGGCCCAAACCTGCAGTAATATTCCTACAGTAAGAGCGAGTCGCGGGTAATATTTTGTGAATTGAACGACGATTAGGAAGCTGCCAAAATTTCCAAGTCCTCTAGAAGATAGAATAAAACCTACCGTGGCATCCGGATATTCTCGTAGATCTTGCAATAATGTTGGGAAGAGCGCGATCGGTGTATAGCTCAACGCCCCCATAACTAGCATCACAAGTAGCCCAAACATGAAATTCCAATTGGAAAACAATTCCTTTTGCATAAAGGGATTCTTGGACCACGCTGTATGTAGTATGAATAATCCTGCGGCAAAGAGCGCCAATATAAGCTCAGTCGTGATTTCAAACGACTCGAACCAATCCAGTCTGTGCCCGCGATCTAACATTAACTGAAGTGCACCCATTGCGGTTGCGAGACTAATAAATCCCATTAATCCAAGTTTTCCTGAGGATCCTTTTTGTTGATCCCCCAGAGCGACAAGTGCTAGTAACGTGGCGAGCAATCCGACCGGTGCCAAAAATAAAAAGGTCCACCTCCAACCCAGGGCCTCCCCAACAACTCCACCGAGAATAGGGCCGAGTACCGGTCCCATCACCCCACCCACGCCCCATAACATCAAAACCAAGGCGTGCATTCGCTTTGGAAAAGTTGCGAGTAACATACCTTGGCCCAACGGGGTTAGCGGCGCGCCGAATAGTCCTTGGAGGGTTCTTGCTACGAGAAGAACACCTAAGTTCCCCGCTAAACCACAAGCGATTGAAGAGAGAGTAAAGCCGATCAGCGTAGTCACCATCAGTCTGCGCCAACCAAGCTTTCCCGCAAGCCAACCGGTAATGGGAGTTCCAACTGCGGCGCCCACGAGAAATAACGTAACCGTCCATGCTGCCTGGTCATGGTTGATGGATAGTGCCCCTCGGATATGTGGCAACACGATAGTCGAGGCGGTTATGGCCATCCCGAATAGCAAGGTAACTATTTGGACGATAAGGAGCACAAGCCAACGGCGAGATGGGACTACCTCTTCTTCTGAATGTGTCGCTGCTGCCATTCGGACGTTCTTCGAGCGCGCGCCTATTCTTAGGCGCAAGACCTTTTCCCAACGCTAATTTCTATTAATGGAGTCCCTTCAGGCATCCCGACAGTGTAGAGTAAATTTGGTAAAAAAAGGCTTCACGAAACATCTGTATAGCTCCTAACGTTACGGCTGACGAAAATATATGTAACTATCTATCAAGATTGAGAAAATACTGAAAAAAGCATATAATTCGCGTCCCTTGCCCCACCTCATCCGCGTGAAGGGGGGCTTTTTCGAGGCGTTTAGCCTCTAAATTATCCATGAGGAGATAGAGATGCGGCATTACGAGATCGTGTTTATCGTTCATCCGGATCAGAGCGAGCAAGTTCCCGCCATGATTGAGCGATACAGAAATCAAGTGACTTCGGGTAATGGTGTGGTACACAGACTCGAAGACTGGGGTAGAAGGCAGCTAGCCTACCCAATTCAAAAAATACACAAAGCCCACTACGTATTAATGAACGTAGAATGTGGTCAAGACGTTCTTAAAGAGCTAGAGAATGGTTTCAAGTTCAACGACGCGGTGCTGCGACACCTGACTGTGTCTATGGATGCTGCCGTTACTGAGCCCTCCATTATGATGAAGGAGGAGAAGGCGAAGCAGATTGTTGGTAAGCCTGCCCCAGAGTCGAAAGATGAAGTGCCTAGCGAGAACACAGCTCCTGAGCCACAGGAGGCATAAATAATCAGTTGATAGCGTGAATCAGTTTGACCTCCAGGCCAAGCTCATCTCGAGAGATGTAATTCGAGAAACCCCTTCGGGAACACCAGTCGTAGATTTTCGAGTTCAGTACGATGGTGAGATTAGTGAGGCTGGATTTAAAAGATTGGTGAAGTTATCAATAGATTGTGTGGCGATTGGGGATTTGTCAGCGAAAGTTAGCAAGATAGCATTGGGATCGGAAGTTGGCTTAACTGGATTTTTGGCAAATCGCGGAAAAAATTATTTTTCGATCAAGTACCACGTTCAGGATATTGTGATCGGAAAAAAATAAGAATACTTGGAGAAAACTATGGCTCGTCCATTTAATAAAAAGCAAAACGACAAAAAGCGGCCTAATAACCGACCGTTATTTAAACGCAGAAAATTCTGCAAATTCACGGCAGAGAAGATCGAGTGGGTCGATTATAAGAATACCGATATCTTGAAAGATTTCATCAGTGAAGGTGGAAAAATTATTCCGGCGCGCATCACGGGTACGCGCTCTCGCTTCCAGCGACAGCTCTCAGTCGCAATAAAGAGAGCTCGATTTCTTGCTCTACTTCCATACTCAGATAACCACTAATCAGGAGGCTCGATATGCAAATTATTTTATTAGAGCAGGTGGTTAATCTTGGCCGCCTCGGTGACGTCGTTAACGTCAAAGAAGGATACGCGCGAAATTTTTTGATCCCGCACGGAAAAGCCAAGCGGGCAACCAAAGAAAATCTAGCTGAATTTGAGCAAAAGCGTGCAGAGCTTGAGGCGCAGCAAGCTGAGATTCTTGCTCAGGCGAAATCGAAGTTTGAAAAAGTGAATGGAGCTAGTGTCCAGATTGCACAAAAAGCGGGTGTAGACGGCCGCTTATTCGGTTCAGTGACTCACTACGATATTGCTGAGGCGCTCAAAGTAAAAGGGCACGAGATTAATAAGAATCAAATCCAAATGCCAACGGGACCTATTAAGCAGATTGGTGATGCTGAGATAGCTATTAGCCTACATGCTGAGGTGACTGCAACGATTACCGTTTCTGTGACTCCAGAGGCGTAGATAGCGTCAATTTAAAAAAGCCACACCTATCGTGTGGCTTTTTTTTTGCGCCTGTCCGCCAGTTAGCCGCTTAATACGTTTCTCGGCGCTTGCGATAGCATGCTATTCTTAATGCCAACCCAGAATACTTTTCCTAGATTAATTTCATGCTTGATAACGAAGTTCAGATGATCAAAGTTCCTCCGCATTCAGTGGAGGCGGAGCAGTCTGTTTTGGGTGGATTACTTCTGGATAACTCTGCGTGGGATCGCGTTGCCGATTTTATGAATGAGTCGGACTTGTACCGTGCGGATCATAAAATTATCTACCGCCATATTACGAAGCTCATCGGAGCTAATAAACCGGCAGATGCTATAACCGTTGCTGAAAGTCTTGAAAGTACCAAAGAGCTCGAGCAAGTCGGCGGTCTTTCGTATCTTGCTGCTTTGGCTCAGAACACACCTTCCGCAGCAAATATTCGTCGATATGCCGAGATTGTTCGTGAAAGATCAATTCTCCGAAAATTAGCGAATACAGCTACTGAAATAGCCGATACGGCTTATAACCCCATGGGCCAGGAAGCTGCTCAGCTTCTCGATGAGGCTGAGTCGAGAATTTTCTCAATTTCGGAAGAGGGTGCTCGGACTCGTCAAGGCTTTCAGGATATGCAGCCTATTCTTACTGGAGTTGTCGAGAGGATTGATTTGCTCTACAACAGGGATAATCCTTCTGATGTTACAGGAGTGCCTACTGGTTTCAGCGATCTAGATCGTATGACATCAGGCTTTCAGGCGGGAGATTTGGTGATCGTTGCGGGGCGGCCATCGATGGGTAAAACTGCCCTTGCGCTAAACATGGCACAACACGTTGCTCTGGACGCTGGGTTACCGATAGGTATTTTCTCGATGGAGATGGGTGCGGGTCAGCTCGCAATGCGATTGCTGAGTTCGCTGGGAAAAATCAACGCACATGATTTGCGAACGGGTCGATTAGCAGAGGATGATTGGAGGAGATTGACGAATGCTGTTGGTCGATTGAGTGACGCACCTATCCATATTGATGAGACGCCGGGTTTAAATTCGCTCGAGTTAAGAGCGCGAGCTAGAAGATTGCACCGTCAGTATGGTCAGCTCGGACTTTTGGTTGTCGACTACTTGCAGCTGATGTCTGCATCTTCACAAGGTGAAAACAGGGCGACTGAGATTTCTGAAATATCCAGATCACTCAAAGGGTTAGCAAAGGAACTTAATGTTCCAGTTATCGCCCTTTCGCAGCTGAATCGATCTTTGGAGCAACGCCCGAACAAACGCCCAGTAATGTCAGATTTACGCGAATCTGGCGCGATTGAGCAAGACGCCGACACGATTCTCTTTATATACCGCGACGAAGTCTACAATCCCGATACGCTCGATAAGAACAAGGCTGAAGTAATAATTGGTAAACAGCGAAATGGCCCTACCGGGACAGTAATGCTTACTTGGAATGGTAAGCACACGAAGTTTGCTAATTTCGCTGATCCTCAGCGCTATTGAAGACGCTTATTGGTTCTTATGATTCAGAGACTCGCTAGCACCTCTGCGGCGTGTCCTTCAACGTTCACTTTTCTCCACTCTTTCGCAACTTTGCCGCTGGCATCGATTAGGAATGTGCTTCTTTCAATTCCTCGAACTTGTTTGCCGTACATATTTTTCATTTTGATTACATCAAACATATTGCAAATCTTTTCATCGGCATCTGAAATCAGTTCAAAGCCAAGTTGATATTTTGCTTTAAAGTTTTCGTGAGACTTCAAGCTATCTCTAGATATACCAAAAATCACACAATTCTTTTTTTCAAATGACTTTGCGAGCTCAGAGAACTGGATGCTCTCGTTTGTGCAACCAGGAGTGCTGTCTTTCGGATAAAAATATAGGACTATATTTTTACCTTGAAAGTCAGATAAACGAAAAGTTTTATTATTCGTCATGCTGCCAGAAAAATTCGGCACTTTGATTCCTAAAATTGTTTTTTCCATTTTGATATTTCCCTTTTTTCGAATCTAAATCGTATTTTTATTGGTTGAGCTAATGATGTCTGTTGCGATTTTTTCATATTTATTGTTAGCGTAATCATCAACTCGAAAAGTTGTTGCGCTGCTTAGTTTTGGAAAATTTTGTATCGACGATTTTTGATAAGCGGGGTCATAGTGCTTAATCATAATATCTCCAACGAATTCTCGCCAGTTCTGTTTGTCTATCAGACCCTCCCACTCTTGAACAATTTTATTACTGTGTAATTGTTGCAGGGATCTAATTGCCTCTTTTAATCTGTCGGGGTTCGCTAAGAAGTGAGGGTATTCTTCAACAATCAAGTCTATACGTTTATCAATCGCGGCTTCTATTCGAATAGTATCTCCTAACCGAATTCTATTCATCAATTTTTCTGGTATCCGAAGACTCCCTATCTTTTTGCTTTCGGATTCGGTGAAGATAACCTGGCTTGGTTTAAACCGCCTTAGTTTTTCCCAAAGTAGCGTTTCAAAATGTTTTTGACTAGGTTGATCACCAGTTGCTGATTTTCCCAAAAGTGAACCTTTGTGATTCGCGAGCTCTTCTAGGTCGAGTACCTGCTGATCTTTTTTCGCAAGCTCCTGAAGGATGGTCGTTTTTCCAACTCCAGTGAGACCGCAAAGAACAACGAACGTCAGGCCCTCGGGCTTTTGCTCTAGTTTGTCGATAACATATTTCCTGTAGGCCTTATATCCACCTTCAAGTTGGTGCGCATTCCATCCGATCTGTCGAAGAATGTGAGTCATCGCGGCGCTTCGTTGCCCCCCGCGCCAGCAGTAAATTAATGGTTTCCATTTTTTTGAGCGCCCTGCAAAAATATGATCGATAGCGCTCGCGATATTTCTGGCCACGATGGATGCGCCGACCTGTTTCGCTTCAAACGGGTTCACTTGCTTGTAAATCGTTCCTACCTCTTCTCTTTCCTGATCATTCAATACGGGTGCGTTTATCGCGTTTGGGATATGATCTAGTCCAAATTCAGAGGGTGAGCGAACATCTATGATTTCATCAAATTCGAGGATCTGCTCAATCCCAACAAGTCTATTCATTTTTTTGAATAATTAAAATAACGCTAATCGAACATTTTTATAGTTTCATGGTAACAGCTAGAGCGAATTCTATTTTATGGAAAAACGATTAACAGAGTATGCGCATGGTGGCGGTTGCGGATGCAAGATTTCACCAGCGGTGTTGAGAGAGATTCTTGCGGGAGTGCCAGGGGTGCCAGATCCTCGTCTGCTTGTCGGTTTTGATAGCTCGGATGATGCCGCCGTCTACAAGGTCAGAGACGATTTGGCAATTGTGGCCACCACCGACTTCTTCACGCCGATTGTTGACGATCCAAATGATTTTGGTCGAATAGCGGCATCCAATGCGATTTCTGATATTTATGCGATGGGTGCAAAACCGATCATGGCGCTTGGAATTGTTGGAATGCCTATAGATAAATTACCTACAGCGGTGATTAGTAGGATATTGGCTGGAGGAAAGTCAGTATGCGATGAGTTGGGGGTGCCACTGGCTGGCGGGCATTCTATCGATACGCCCGAGCCAATCTATGGCCTCGTCGTCATCGGAACTGTAAATCCGGGTCAAGTTAAAAGAAATAATACCGCCCAGGTCGGGGATCTTTTGGTTCTGAGTAAACCGATTGGGATTGGAGTGCTTTCTGCTGCCATGAAAAAAAACATCATCACCGCAGACGAATACCGTACGATGCTTAATTTAACTACCCAGATCAATACGCCCGGAGCCTCATTGGCTGACTTGGATGATGTCCACGCAATTACTGATGTGACAGGTTTCGGGCTACTAGGGCATGCTCGCGAGATGGCACTGGGGTCGTCAAAGTCCCTTGCGATAAATTATTCTAAGGTTCCAAAAATTGAGGGAATCGAGAGTCATGTTGAAAATGGTGTTTTTACGGGAGCTTCCACGCGTAACTGGGAGAGTTACCAAGGTGACATCAACCTGCCGCAAAAGTTTCCGATCTCTAGTAGACATATATTGACTGATCCACAAACTAGCGGAGGCTTGCTTGTATCGGTGTCAGAGTCCTGTGTCGGAGAGGTTCTTTCATTGTTCGAATCCGAAGGGTTTTCTCAAGCGAGTGTGATTGGGAGAGTCTCAGCGGGTCAGCCGGGAGTGGTGGTTCTAGCTTAGGTCCGTCGCGACGCATATTTTCAGTCTTCGAAGGCACGATGTGGTAAACTTGCGCGCCTTTTGGCGGTTTGAAACGCCGCTATACACATAAATTATCAATCTTTCTTTAGGTCAAATTAATATGCCGAACGGTATCCGTAATATTGCCATTGTCGCGCACGTCGATCATGGAAAAACTACGATGGTGGACCAGTTGCTCCGCCAATCCGGTACCTTTGCTGCTCATAAGCAGGTATCTGAGCGCGTAATGGACTCTAACGATTTAGAAAAAGAGCGCGGTATTACGATCCTTTCAAAGAATTGTGCGATCAGCTACAAAGATACTCACATAAACATCGTGGATACTCCTGGACACGCTGATTTTGGCGGTGAGGTAGAGCGTGTTTTGTCTATGGTGGACAGTGTATTGCTACTTGTAGATGCAGTGGATGGCCCTATGCCTCAAACGCGTTTTGTTACAAAGAAAGCGCTGTCGTTGGGGCTTAAGCCGATAGTTGTGATTAACAAAGTGGATAGGCCAGGAGCGAGACCAGAGTGGGTTATCAATCAGACCTTTGAGCTTTTCGACAAGTTAGGGGCTTCCGAAGATCAGTTGGATTTTCCCGTGGTGTATGCATCGGCACTCGAAGGCTGGGCAGCGGTCGACCTTAGTACTCCACGAGAAAATATGGAGCCTTTGTTCAAAGCGATTCTCACCTATGTTCCCGAACGAGAGCTTGATAATGAAGGACCTCTACAGCTACAAATTTGTTCTCTGGACTACTCAAGTTTCGTGGGACGAATTGGTATTGGGAGAATAACTCGAGGAAAGGTGAAGAGCGGGCAGCAAGTTGCCTTAGTAAATGGGCCCGACGGAGAGGTCAAAACGGCAAAAATCAATCAGGTTTCCATTTTTCAAGGGCTCGATAGGGCTGTAGTAGATGAGGCATATGCTGGAAATATAGTATTGATCAATGGAGTTGAATCGATTGGGATTGGGCAAACGATTTGTGACTCGGGGTGCCCAGAGGGGCTGCCACTTCTAACGGTTGATGAGCCCACGCTCACAATGAATTTTATGGTCAATACATCACCGCTGGCGGGCAGGGAAGGGAAGTTTGTTACGAGTCGCCAGTTGCGAGAAAGACTTGACCGAGAGCTACAATCAAACGTAGCGCTCAAGGTGGAATTTACCTCCGATTCGGATACATTCATAGTGTCGGGCAGGGGTGAATTGCATCTAACGATTCTCTTAGAGAATATGAGACGAGAGGGCTATGAACTTGCAGTCGGTCGTCCACGCGTTGTTTATAGGCAAGTGGATGGAGTTACGCACGAGCCTTACGAGATTCTTACTGCAGATGTTGAGGAGTCCCATCAGGGTGCGATTATGGAGGAGCTTGGTCGTAGGAGAGGTGAGCTTCTAGATATGGTTTCGGATTCGAAAGGTCGAGTGCGACTTGATTACCGAATCCCCGCGCGTGGTCTTATAGGATTTCAAAGTGAATTCCTAACCCTCACGAGAGGTACCGGCGTTGCATCGCACGTATTTGATTCGTACGATATTGTGAAAGGGGAGATTGATGAGCGGCGTAACGGGGTTCTGGTTAGTCAAGATGATGGTCCCGCTGTAGCTTACGCGCTTTGGAAGCTTCAGGAGCGGGGGCGTATGTTTGTCTCGCCTGGCGAAGTCCTTTATGAAGGGATGATTATTGGTATCAATTCGCGAGATAACGATCTCGTTGTAAATCCGATACGTCAGAAGCAACTAACCAATGTGCGCGCTTCCGGGTCCGATGAAGCGGTTCGCTTGATACCTCCGATTGAGTTAACGCTCGAGCGAGCGGTGGAGTTTATAGCCGATGACGAAATTGTGGAAATCACTCCGAAATCCATTCGTCTCAGAAAGAGAGCATTAAAAGAGCACGAGAGAAAACGCGAGGCGAGAGAGACCAAGGCCGCCTAAGGCCAACTGATCTTTGGTGTAATTTTCCCGCGTGTTGGCTATACTAGTCTCATGCCTGAAGTCGTTGATTTAAGCTTTTCGAATATTCTACTAACGATCCTCTTATTAGTAGCTCTAGTCTTGGTGTTCCTCTTGGCAAAATTACCCAAGCAGTTACAACGGGCGCATGATCTCTTCGCATCGGATAGTTTTAGAGAAAGCAGCGCATCCTTTAATTCGTTAGCGGATAGGCTCTCACAAAATCAGGCGAGCTTGAATGAGAATCTTCGGGCGCTGCTATCTCAAGAGCTTACTCAGTTAAGAAGTACGACTGGTGAATTCCAGCTGAAACAAATTGAGGAGCAGTCGGTTTCAAAGGAAAAAACGCTGGCGAGTATAGCGGAAATGCGAAGCGAGATTAGCGCTAAGCAAGAAGCAATGAGACTAGAGGCAATCTCTAAGATCTTAGAAAAATTAACTGAGCAAAGTCGGGCGGAGAGAGAACTCTTGCAGTCGTCTTTAAAAAATGCGACATCTCAGCTTAATAGCTCGATGGAGCAGTTATCAAAAACAACAGATTCTCGGTTAGAACAAATTTCTGGGAAGGTGAATGAGCGCCTTGAAGAAGGGTTCAAGAAAACGAATGAAACCTTCCTCAGCGTCATGGAGAGGTTAGCTACGATAGATGAAGCACAGAAAAAAATCGATGGATTAACCAGTAACGTCGTCGGATTGCAAGAGTTGCTTGGTGACAAGCGCTCGAGAGGTGCTTTTGGAGAGGTGCAGCTCGAGGGGCTGGTAAAGAATATGTTACCGCCAGGCTCCTTTGATTTTCAGTTCACTCTTTCAAATAATAATCGAGTGGATTGTGTTCTCCGATTGCCAGCTCCAACTGGCATGGTTTGTGTGGATTCTAAATTTCCCCTCGAAAATTATCATCGTATGTTTGACAAAGATATTGCTGACGTTGATAAGTTACAGGCACAGAAGGCATTTAAAGCGGACATTCGCAGACATGTGGATGACATAAGCAACAAATATATTATCGACGGAGAAACGAGTGACGGTGCAGTCATGTTTATCCCCGCAGAAGCGGTATTCGCAGAAATTCATGCATACCATTCAGATGTGGTTGACTACGCCATGCAAAAAAGAATTTGGGTGGTTTCTCCGACTACATTGATGGCGGTATTGAATACTGCTCGTGCTGTTATGAAGGACATCGCGACTCGAGAGCAAGTTCATATCATTAAGGATGAATTGAGAAAGTTGGGTCAAGATTTCTCGCGTTTTGATGATCGGATGAGAAAGCTCGCGGATCATATCCGTCTTGCGTATAGAGATGCGGAAGAGGTTCGCATCAGTAGCGATAAAATTACTAAACGGTTTAATAGTATTGAGAAGGTGGAGTTAGAGGGGCCAAGTCCATCCATTGACGAAAGTCAAGAGATAGGCTTGAGTTTGCAGCCTAATATCGATCAGGATGGTTGAGGTTTTTTAAACAAAAGTAGTGATCTTCGATCTAGCGGTTAGATTTCTTGCTTGAGTGTTCTGATCAGGAACCGAATTACCCACACCAGAAAAGGTACAATCACCACGCTGATCGCGAAGAAGATACTTTTTTCTAAAGTAAGAGGTTCGCCCATTAAAGTTAAGAGTCCGATTAGGGACCACAAGCTCATCCCAACGGCTTGAAATAATCCGTAGACAATCATTAAGACGTAAGCCCAGCGTTTTCTCCATCCGATACCTATCGCGAGTAGTATGTGTAATGCTGCGACACAAACATAAAGTATTAATTTTCCACCCTGAAGATTAATACTCAGCGATAGAATTGCTAGTGCGGCGACTGAGTTTGCCAGGATGATTACATTGAATGATTTAGAGCGCCGGCCGATGTTGTTCATGGAGTGTGTAGTAATTGTTTTAAGTTACTCTTCTAGATGCTCAAGCCAACCGGCTGGCGAAGAGCTGCGGCCATAATGAATGTCGGTTAGCGCTTTGAAAAGCTTCTTAGAAACAGGCCCTACTCGTTGTTCATTGACAATAATTTCTTCATCCATATATTTTAAGCGTCCAACGGGCGCAATGATCGCCCCCGTACCCATTGCGAACACTTCTGTTACGTTTCCAGTTCGTAAATCTTTCACAAGTGTATTGATATCGATTTTATCCTCCGAAAAGGTAAATCCAAGTGACGCAGATAATTTAGCAATAGAGTCTCTTGTAACCCCAGGTAAAATACTTCCTGTTAGGCCCGGTGTGCTGATATGGGTATCTCCGTATACAAAAGCAATATTCATGCCTCCTACCTCTTCGACATATCGTCGTTCATTCGCGTCTAGCCATAGAACTTGTTGGAATCCGTCTTTTCTGGCGTTTTCGGTTGCAAGGAGACTGGCTGCGTAGTTCCCAATTGTTTTCGCTTCCCCCGTCCCCCCTTGAACTGCGCGAACGTAGTCATGTGAGATATAGACAGATACAGGATTGAGTCCATTGCCAAAGTAGGGGCCAACCGGACTCAATAAAATAAAGTGCATAAACGTATTGCTAGCTCGTACTTCGAGAGTCGATTCGTTGGCAATCATCACAGGTCTAATGTAGAGTGCCGCGCCCTCGCTCGACGGTATCCAGTTTTTTTCCAGTGCGACTAATTTTTTAATGGCTTCAAGATGATTATCTAAAGCTATCGTAGGCATCGCCATACGAATCGCTGATTTATTAAATCTTTTGAGGTGTTCTTCAATACGAAAGAACGCCACTTGGCCATCTACTTGTTGGAACGCCTTTATCCCCTCAAATATTCCTTGCCCACAATGGAAAATTTGAGCAGTAGGATCAAGATCAAGAGAGCCCCGATTTTTGATTTCTCTTTTGTGCCACCCATTCTCGGGGTCGTACTGCTGGGTGAAAATCAATTTTGTGAAATAGCGACCAAACCCAAGTCCTTCGGTTGGGAGATCAGTAGGAGAGCTACCCTGGTGCAATATATTGATATTTTTTATCTTCATAAATCGTTAACCCTATACTACTTTAGGCTGCAGCTAAAATTAGCGGTTTATCCGCTTGGGGTTCTCACGTATTCTATTAGGAATCATCAATTAAGTTTTCAATGTGGATACTGCTGAAGAAATATCTAGAATATTTGGGGAGACTGGGCCACTCTCAAAAGTTATACCAGACTATCGACTGAGGCAAAGTCAAGTGGACTTTGCAAAAGCCGTTGGCAATGCCATTGTCAGCAAAGATATTCTTGTGAGCGAAGCGGGCACTGGTACGGGTAAAACCTACGCATACCTTGTCCCCGCATTCCTTTTCGGAAAGAAAACGATTATTTCTACTGGCACTAAGACGCTTCAAGACCAGCTTTTTGAGAAAGATATTAAAGAAGTAAGAAAAGCACTAGCGATACCGATTACGGTCGCTAAATTAAAGGGTAGAGCAAACTATCTTTGTCATTACCAAATTGAAAAAACCGCTAAAGAGCGCACTTTTTCCAAATTAAGAGATGTGGAAGTTTTTCGTGAATACGAGCGACTTCTTGAGGTGTCAGAAACGGGCGATATTTCCGAGGTTGTATCAACCGAGGGCGAATACTCCGAGGTAACGTCGCGTGTCACCTCCACCCGAGAAAATTGCCTTGGGGCGGACTGCCCACACATAGCGAAATGTTTTGTGTTGAAAGCGAGGAAAAGAGCGCTAGAGGCCGAAGTTGTGGTTGTTAATCATCACCTTCTTTTTGCGGATTTAGTGCTGAAGGAAGATGGTTTTGGAGAGCTTTTGCCAGATTGTGATGTTGTAATATTGGACGAGGCACATCAAGTTCCTGACGTAGCTACAAACTTCTTTGGGGAATCGGTCTCATCCAATCAAATTTTTGATTTCATACGTGACCTTCGATACGCGATCTTTCTTATTGGCACTGAACTGCCAGAGACTAATATTCTGGCGGCACTTGAAAGGGCTATGCTGGACGCCAGGCTTTCTCTCGTGAGTCGTTATAACGTGGGCGACGCGATTAAAAATGTCAGTATCGACGAATCCGCTTTACCCGATATGGGTGAATTAATTTCAATCCTTACTAAATTGAAAGATCATTTTCAGGACTATTGGTCAGAGAATGTGGAAATGCAAAATTGCGCTGAGCGCTTACTAGGGTTCAATTCGTTTTTCTCAGCACTCAAAGAGCAATCTATAGGCGAGCATATATGCTGGATCGAATTAAACCAGCGTTATCTGAAATTGAACATATCCCCCTTGAATGTTTCGAGTAAATTGAAGAAGTATTTTCAAATCAAGCAACGATCTTGGATATTCACATCGGCAACGCTTTCAGTGGGTGAGGATTTCTCCTTTTTCACTGATCAAATTGGCGCAGAGGATGTCTCGTTATTTTCTTGCGAAAGTCCATTTGACTACGAGAATAATAGTATGTTGTATGTTCCGACGGGAATGCCGCTTCCAGCGGATAGGAGTTTTATCTCCACCATGGTTGAAAAAGCTTTTCCACTTATTGAGGCTTCAAAAGGTCGATGTTTTATGCTTTTCACGAGTCTTTCGGCGATGCGAGAGGCGCAGGCACTTGTCAAAGTGGCGATTGAGAAAAGTGAAGTTGAGTTTTCACTTCTTGTTCAGGGTGACACCTCTAAATACGAACTTTTAAAAAAATTTAAAAATGAACCTAATGCGATTCTCCTAGGAAGTTACTCTTTTTGGGAGGGGGTTGATGTAAGGGGTTCAGGGCTTGTATTGGTGTTGATCGATAAGTTGCCGTTCGCCGTGCCTGATGATCCAATCGTAGCTGGAAAAATAAACTCGATGAAACGTCTCGGTCTCAACCCCTTCATGAGTTATCAAGTGCCAGAGGCAATATTGGCGCTCAAGCAGGGTGCCGGTAGGCTTATACGAGACGAGTCTGATCGAGGCGTTCTCGTCATTTTTGATCCTAGATTGATTGAGAAACCTTATGGCAAGGTAATGTGGAAAAGTCTTCCAAAAATGAAGCGCACCCAGGATTTATCCGAGGTCATCCGGTTCCTATCGAAAATTTAGTATCAACGTTCTACTGAGTTAGCTAAAAATACTAATCCGATAGCTACCCAACTCATTACGACAATATAGCCGCCAATTCGCATTATCGGGAGTTTATTCGTCTCCAAATATGTTGTCGCTTTGATTTGATACGAGGTGAACAAAGACTTTGAAATGAATGTTCGAATAAGCCAAATTACAATCGGAAACAGCGCTATTTCATCGAGCAATCCTACGATTGGGATAAAGTCGGGGATCAGATCGATAGGGGATAGTGCATAACAGAGGAAAGAAAATATTAATAATTTTTTCCCAAGCCAAGATTTGCTGTCTAAAAATATTAGCCAAAGAGTCGTTACATTGATTTTTAGTTGATCAAGTTGATTTAGTAGCCAAGTCCGCATTAAGATATCAGCGATCCAATCAAGTCATATTCAGTTGCGCCGCTGATTTTGGCGTTAACCATTTCACCAACTCTCAAGGGTGTTTTGCTTTCGATGATTACCGTTCCATCGATTTCTGGGGCGTCGTACTTTGTTCTTCCAACTGTAGGCGTCCCAATTGTTCCAGCTTGATCAATTATTACGACTTGAGTCGTTCCAATCTTAGATTGGAGCTTTCGTTTGCTAATGCGCTGTTGATGTTCCATGAATCGATGTTTTCTTTCAGATTTGATCTCATCTGGAACTCGCGGTAAGCCTAGGTTGTTAGCAGTAGCGCCTTCCACCGGGGAATATTCAAAACATCCCACTCGATCTAAATTCGCTTCCGATAGAAACGTAAGAAGCTCATTAAAGTCTTCCTCGGTTTCTCCAGGAAATCCAACAATGAATGTGCTCCGAATAGAGAGGTCTGGCACTAATTTTCTCCATTTCATTATCCGGTTCAGCACGTTCCCCGAATGAGCGGGTCGTTTCATTGATCGTAAAACATGTTCGCTCGCGTGTTGGAACGGGATATCCAAATAGGGCAACACCAACCCATCAGCCATTAACGGAATGATGTCATCCACATTTGGGTACGGGTAGACGTAGTGTAGACGAACCCAAACTTCGAGTTGACCTAGCTCTCTTGCGAGCTCTACTAGTTGGGTTTTTATGGGTTTTCCGTTCCAAAACCCCATCCTGTACTTGGTATCCACTCCATAAGCACTGGTGTCTTGTGAGATGACTAAAAGTTCTTTTGTTCCAGATTCAACCAGCGTTTTTGCCTCGTTCAATACATTCCCAATAGGGCGACTTACGAGCTTTCCGCGCATCGACGGAATAATGCAAAAGGTGCAGGCGTGGTTACATCCTTCCGAAATTTTAAGGTAGGAGTAGTGCTGTGGAGTAAGCTTTATCCCTTGTGGGGGAACTAAACTCGTGCGGTAGTCGTATTCAATCGGGATATTTTTGCGTACAGAATGCATAACCTCATCTGTCGCCTGCGGTCCTGTTATTGCCAGCAGGTTTGGGAACTTTTTCTCGATAATCTTGGATTTTGCTCCGAGGCAACCTGTGACAATTACTTTTCCGTTTTGATCGACGGCTTCACCAATCGCATCGAGTGACTCTTCAATTGCCGAATCAACGAATCCACAGGTGTTGATGATGACTAGATCCGCATCCCGATAAGTTGGTGAAATGGAGTACCCATCAGATCTGAGAGTTGTAATGATGCGTTCGGAGTCAACCGTCGCTTTTGGGCACCCCAACGAGACAAACCCCACGCTCGGGGGTTTCTTTGTAATTGAGGATTCTTTCACGCAGTAAGGCTCGCGTGCTCAGGTGACGTTAATACTATTGCCGATTTCTCTAATTAGAGTCTGAGGGTTTATCTTTACCATTGATCGACCCACTGAATGGGAAGCTACCAAACATTGTCGCAGCCTGCTTTTGCATTTGCTGTTGCATATCAACAAATGCTTTGGCGCTTTGCTCAAGATAATTCGTCATGAGTCCCTGAATCGCTGGTCCTTGCATGTTCACGAATTGGGAATAAGAGTTTGGATCGAACATCGCGTTGTTTCCATTACTCGCTGTTGTTCCATTTCCACCTTGTAGTTTTTGCTGGATCTCAATAAAGGTTTGGATATTTTTTTCCAGGTAGTTACCCATCATCTGTTGGAAGGCATTTCCATAAAACTGAATGATTTGATAGAGCATTTGAGAACTGAATATCGGAGCGCCGTTTGACTCCTCTTCGGTAATAATCTGAAGCAAAATCGCGCGAGTCAGGTCTTCGTTAGTTTTTGCATCTATGACTTTGAACTGGCTGTTTTCCAAAACCAGCTGTTTTACGTCTGATAGCGTAATGTAAGTACTCGTCGCAGTGTCATACAAGCGTCTGTTAGGGTACTTTTTTATTAACCGCTCTTTTGAAACCATGAAACTACCTCCCGTGTTGCGCCGTTATACGAACGGAACTATTTTGCATAGCAAAATACTAAATACTTTATGCTAACCTGTAAAGCCTAAGTTAAGCCCCTTATTTGCAATGCAATATAACCTTATTGAACATCGTTATAACTCAACGTTAGTACATGTGCTGGCCACCGTTGATGGAGATGTTCGCTCCAGTTACGAATGCGGCTTCGTTCGAGGCTAAGTAGATAATAAGGCCTGCTACTTCTTCGGGCTCGCCGAGTCTGCCGAGAGGTATCTGTGGCACGATTTTTTCATCGAGGATGTCCTGAGGAATCGCCGTGACCATTTTTGTCCCAATGTAGCCCGGAGATATTGTGTTAACTGTTACCCCTTTTTTAGCCACCTCGAGTGCAAGAGCTTTCGTGAACCCGTGTAATCCTGCTTTGGCAGCGGAGTAGTTCGTTTGCCCGAAGGCACCTTTTTGCCCATTGACCGACGCTACGTTAATAATCCGCCCCCAACCCTTTTCAACCATATCGTCTAGTACATGTTTGGTCATATTAAAGGCGCTATCAAGATTGGTTCGGATGACTGCATCCCAATCGGGTTTCGTCATTCTTTTAAAGGTCATATCCCTCGTAATGCCTGCGTTATTTACTAGCACGTCAATACGACCAACTCGTTCTTTGACTTTGGTTACGCAAGCTTCGCATGATTCATAGTCCGCTACGTCAGCAGGCTCCGCGCTGAATTTGTAACCCCTGGCGGCCATCGATTTCAACCATTCTTCGCTTTTGGTGTTACTCGGAGAATAGGTCGTTACAACCGTATATCCCTGATCTGCCATTTTCGTACATATCGATTCACCCAATCCACCCATGCCGCCCGTTACTAAAACCACACGCTTCGCCATAACATTAACCCCGTAAAATTGTGCTTTGCAACATTATACATTACTCCGTTATTGATGTAAGTCTTCTAAGACATATTCTCCAGGAGCCGGCCTGATAGGGCGGAAAAGCTTGTTACCCATCAAGCCACGAGCGCGATGCTTCTTATATTGCAGGGAAACGAACCAGCTAATCCAGTGTTCCCACCAAGATTGATGTTCAAAGGAGGCCGTCTCCAACCACTCATCCGCTGACAGGTCGATCGGAGACTGCGAATTTGTGTAAAACCCATACTTGGTCTGCCCTGGAGCATTGACAACTCCAGCTACGTGACCACCTTGTGTTAACAGAAACTCAGTTTCTGATCCCAGTAGCGAGCGCGATTGATAAGCAGCGCGCCAAGGCACGATGTGGTCCCTTTCTGCGGCGATCACCATGCAGGGCGGGGTGATCGTTCCGACATCGACTGGTTTTCCTAAAACAGTGAGTCCATCTGGCCGCATCAACCTATTTTCAAGGTACATGTTGCGAAGATAGAACCGGAGACACGGACCTGCAAGATTTGTCGAGTCCCCATTCCAATGGAGTATATCGTGAGGAGCGGGTGTTTCACCTTTGAGGTAATTGCTCTGCAC
>JAURFP010000028.1 GCA_030834275.1 Burkholderiales bacterium
AAAAGGTAGGATTGGATACTCGAACATTACCAAGGCTGATGTAGCTAGTTTGTTTGATTGCGACTTTTTAAATGGTGGAGCGCATGAAAAACATGTTGGTCTCGTATCGGAAATTCCTTATTTAAAAAATCAAGAGAGACTTTCTTTTGCCAGAAATGGTCTTGGGGATCCTACGAATATTGAAACGTATGTATCTCTCGGCGGATTTGATGGCTTGGCGAACGCTATCAAAATGTCTCAAAGTGAGATTGTTAATGCGGTAACCGATTCAGGGCTTAGAGGAAGAGGGGGTGCTGCATTTCCAACCGGAATCAAGTGGAAAACAGTTCTCGACTGTAGCGCAGATCAAAAGTACATCGTGTGCAATGCTGATGAGGGTGACTCGGGAACGTTCAGTGATCGCATGACTATCGAGGGTGACCCCCTGTGTCTCATAGAGGGGATGACAATCGCGGGGATAGCGGTCGGGGCGACTAAAGGCTACCTATACCTGCGATCAGAGTACCCCCATGCGGAGAAAATATTTGAAAAAGCGCTGGTTAATGCCAGAGAGGCTGGTTATCTTGGAGACTCGGTAGCAGGTTCTCACTTTAGTTTCGACATTGAACTTCGGCGAGCTGCTGGGGCTTATATTTGCGGCGAGGAAACATCGCTACTCGAGAGTTTGGAGGGCAAGAGAGGCCTGGTTAGGGCAAAGCCACCGCTGCCCGCCATATCCGGCCTGTTTGGTAAGCCCACGGTGGTGAATAACGTCGTTACTTTGGGGTCCGTTCCTTTCATTCTTGCAAAGGGTGCTGATTCCTACAAAAATTTTGGAATGGGACGGTCGAGAGGCACTCTCCCGATACAGATCACGGGGAACGTAAAGCGGGGTGGCCTTGTTGAGAAAGCGTTTGGAATAACTTTAAACGATTTGATCTATGAGTTTGGAGGCGGTTCTGCGAGTGGTAGACCGGTTCGAGCGGTTCAGGTTGGTGGTCCCTTAGGCGCATACATCCCAGCAAGTCAGTTTGATATGAAGTTCGACTATGAGACTTTTGCCGAGAACGGCGCAATGTTGGGGCATGGCGGCATTGTGGTGTTTGATGACACCGTGGATATGTCCAAGATGGCTCGATTTGCGATGGAATTTTGTGCGATCGAGTCATGTGGCAAATGTACTCCGTGTCGTATTGGATCAACGAGAGGTATGGAGACTATCGATAAGATTATCGCTGGAGAGAATAGAGAGAGTAATGCCGAATTAGTCGAGGATCTGTGTGACACGATGCTACATGGATCGCTCTGCGCGCTTGGTGGCATGATCCCGTTCCCAGTGATGAGTTCAATGAAACATTTCCCTGAAGATTTTGGACTTCAGAATAAAAAAATTAAGGAAGCTGCTTAGTTCAGCTGGAGGTGGTGATATGAGTTTGACAACGTGGAGAGATCTGGGAACACCGAAGAGGGAATCGGAAACGCTAGTGACGATTTCTGTTGATGGGATCGAAGTATCCGTTCCGGAAGGCAGTTCTGTATTACGTGCTGCTGGAGAGGCGGGGATTTCAATTCCTAAACTCTGCGCTACAGATAGCTTGGAGCCATTTGGTTCTTGTCGATTGTGTCTAGTAGAGGTTGAGGGTAGAAAAGGTTACCCAGCGTCATGCACGACCCCTGTTGCAGAGGGAATGGTCGTTCGCACTCAAACCCAAAAGCTGGCAAAACTGCGTCGTGAGGTTATGGAGTTATACATTTCGGACCACCCTCTAGACTGTTTAACTTGTCCTGCGAATGGCAACTGTGAACTTCAAGATATGGCCGGAGTGGTTGGCCTTCGCGAGGTTCGATATGGATTTGATGGTAAGAATCATCTCGCAGAAAAGAAAGATGAAAGCAATCCTTACTTTACCTTCGATGCCTCAAAGTGCATCGTATGCTCGCGATGTGTGAGGGCTTGCGAGGAGACCCAAGGCACTTTTGCGTTAACGATTGATGGTAGAGGTTTTGGATCGAGCGTTTCCGCTGGTAAGAAGGAAACGTTTTTAGAGTCTGAGTGCGTTAGCTGCGGTGCATGCGTAGAAGCGTGCCCGACCGCCACGTTAATGGAGAAGTCTGTTATACAAATGGGGCAGGCGGAACGCAGTGTGAAGACAACGTGTGCCTATTGCGGAGTCGGTTGTTCTTTCAAAGCTGAAATCAAGGGGAATGATGTTGTTCGAATGGTTCCTGATCAGGACGGTAAGGCCAACCGAGGACATTCATGCGTCAAGGGAAGGTTTGCATTCGGATACGCCACACACAAGGATCGCATTACGAAACCGATGATTAGGTCAAAAATTACTGACCCTTGGAAAGAGGTGAGTTGGGAAGAGGCGGTACAATATGCAGCGAATGAGTTTAAGAGAATCCAAGCAAAGTATGGTCGAAGTTCAGTTGGAGGAATAACATCATCTAGGTGTACGAATGAGGAGACCTACCTTGTTCAAAAATTAGTGAGAGCAGCGTTTGGAAATAACAACGTAGACACCTGTGCTCGTGTTTGTCACTCACCAACTGGATACGGTCTCAAGACAACATTAGGTGAGTCTGCAGGAACGCAAGATTTCGATTCGGTTATGAAAACCGACGTTGCGATGGTTATCGGTGCAAATCCGACGGATGGACATCCAGTATTCGCATCGCGATTGAAAAAGCGGCTCCGACAAGGAGCAAAATTGATTGTTGTCGATCCTCGTGCTATTGATTTGGTGGATAGTCCACACGTTAAGGCGAGTTACCATCTAAAGCTAAGACCGGGAACCAACGTCGCAATTATCAATGCACTTGCCCACGTTATCGTTACTGAGAACCTCTTTAACAAAGAATTCGTTGAGAAGAGATGTGAGGCGGTTGATTTTGCAAAGTGGGTCGATTTTATTAAACAGGATAAGAATTCGCCTGAGACACTAGAAGACGTCACTGGCGTTGATCCTGAGCTCATTCGTGGAGCTGCTCGACTGTACGCGCAAAAAGGGAACTCTGCGATTTATTACGGGTTAGGCGTTACTGAGCATAGCCAAGGTTCTACGATGGTCATGGGCATCGCGAATCTCGCGATGCTAACTGGAAATATTGGACGGCCCGGTGTCGGTGTTAATCCGCTCAGAGGGCAGAACAACGTTCAGGGATCCTGTGACATGGGGTCATTCCCACATGAGTTGCCTGGTTATCGTCATCTATCCGACTCGGTAACAAGAGAGTTGTTCGAAGGCGAGTGGGGGGTATCACTGGATCACGAGCCAGGGCTTCGAATACCAAATATGTTAGACGCGGCGGTCTCGAATGAATTTAAGGGGCTATATGTTCAGGGGGAGGATATAGCGCAATCGGATCCAAACACCTTGCATGTGACTGCGGCGCTGGAGGCAATGGAGTGCGTTGTTATTCAGGACATATTCTTGAACGAAACCGCGAAATACGCTCATGTCTTTCTTCCGGGTGCCTCTTTCTTGGAGAAGGACGGTACGTTTACGAACGCTGAGCGACGAATTTCTAGAGTCAGGAAAGTGATGGAGCCACTCGGTGGAAAGGCAGATTGGGAAGGAACTGTGATGCTCTCAAATGCGCTTGGATACACAATGACGTACGAGCATCCATCGGAAATAATGGACGAGATTGCGAAGCTCACTCCGACATTCCATGGGGTAAGTTACGAGAAGCTAGATGCTTTGGGTAGTATCCAGTGGCCCTGCAACGAAAATACTCCTGAGGGAACTCCTATCATGCATATCGATGAGTTCGTGCGTGGCAAAGGGAAGTTCGTCATTACTGAATATGTTCCAACGAATGAGCGAGCAACGAGAAAGTTCCCATTGATACTAACTACTGGTCGTATTCTGTCTCAGTACAATGTCGGAGCCCAAACGAGACGAACACCAAACGTCGTCTGGTTTGACGAGGATAGATTAGACATTCATCCAAGTGACGCAGAGGTGCGTGGTATCAAATCGGATGACTGGGTAGGGATTAGCAGTCGTGCTGGACAGACTGTACTTCGGGCTCGGGTCAGCGATCGTGTGCAACCGGGGGTGGTCTACACGACATTCCATTTCCCAGAGTCGGGTGCGAACGTGATCACAACGGACAATTCTGATTGGGCAACCAATTGTCCGGAGTACAAAGTGACTGCAGTTCAGGTTGAACCAGTAACCCAGCCTACGGAATGGCAAAAGCAGTTCCATCGATTCAATAAAGAGCAGCTCGAGTTGCTTGCGAAGGCCAGTGAAACTGTAGGCGCCTAAAACAGAAAAAACGCAATCGATGTCGATTGAAAGTGTAGATGCTGTTGTAGCGTCGAATGCAGTTCGCTGGTCAGCAGGTAATGGTGTCGAGAGCGAGCGATGTATGCTCGCAAATGAGGTTCCTCTATCGCTTGTCTACAATGGCGTTCCGTTTGCGGTCATGCTTGTGACTCCGCAGGATATTGAGAATTTCGTCCTGGGATTTAGTGTGACCGAAGGAATCATTGAGAAGGCTAGCGAAGTTGGTGGGATTGAGCTCGAAGAATCTTCCCTCGGTATTTCGGCCTACGTGAGTATTCCCGTTGAGAGAAGCTCTGCACTCGAAACTCGAAAAAAAAATCTGACAGGAAGAACTGGTTGTGGCTTGTGCGGGGAAGAACTATTAGAGAATGCTGTTCGACCAATCGATCCGGTGAAGAATAAGAAAAAATTTTCAAATAGAAGTATTCAGAAAGCTGTTTCTGCTTTAGGTGTATTGCAGGTCCTCAATAAAGAAACTGGAACGGTGCATGCCGCCGCTTGGGCAAACGGCGAAGGGGAGATTTTAGTCGTTCGAGAGGATGTGGGGCGTCACAACGCTCTCGACAAACTGATAGGCGTGTTACTGGAAACTGAAGTGGACTGTTTATCGGGTTTTGCGCTGGTCACGAGTAGAGCAAGTTATGAGATGGTACAGAAAGCCGCAAGCGTGAAGATATCGCTGTTAGCTGCTGTTTCTGGTCCCACAGATTTTGCGGTGAGAACGGCCGAAAAATCCGGTTTGACTTTAATTGGATTTGCGCGGGACGGTAGGCAAACAATTTACGCGAATGCCGGCAGTATTGTGAATTGAGGAGAAACGAAGTGAAAAATGATCAGTTAATAAAAATGGTGAATGACATTGCGAGTTTTTTTGCCTCTGAGCCTGATCGAGAAGAATCCATAAACGGTATCCATGGCCACATCTCTCGTTTCTGGAATATTAAAATGCGAGAAGCCATCAAACAACATGTTAATGACGGCGGAGAGGGGCTACCCGAGATTGCGGTGGAGGCGATACGCCGCCTGAAGTGATTACCAGGAGATGGTTTCGTTTAGTCCGGAATAAATTTCAACGCGGTGCCGTTATTGCAATATCTGAGCCCAGTTGGGTCGGGACCATCCTCAAATACGTGGCCATGATGGCCACCACACCGTGCGCAGTGATACTCGGTACGCTGCATGAATAATTTTCTATCTGATTTCGTTTCAAATACGCCTGGCAACGTTGTGTAAAAACTAGGCCATCCGGTTCCGCTGTCAAATTTCATATCCGACTTGAATAATGGGGTCTCGCAACCAGCGCAGACATATTTTCCTGGACGATATTCTTTATTTAAGGGATGGCTAAAACTTCGTTCGGTACCTTCTTTCCGAAGTATATGAAACTCCTCTGGAGTTAAACATTCCTTCCATTCATCCTCGGTTTTTACGATATTGTCCGTCATCTTGAAACCCCACCCATTAATTGCACCTCAACCATTGCGCCTGCCTCAAGCCTTCCGACATCGGTAGGCAGCACAATGAAACAGTCTGCTTCACTCATGGAAGAAAGGATTCCCGAACCTTGGTTTCCAGTCGTGCGCACGGTTAACTCTCCGTTTGCGGAAGTCGTTAATACGCCACGCTGGAATTCCGTGCGACCAGGCGCTTTTTTGATGGGTTCCGTGCACTTCACTTTGAAAGTTGGGGTCTGTTTGAAATATTTTTGGCCTTGAATGGTTTTCAACGCCGATTGCACGAATTGATAAAACGTCACCATTACGGCTACAGGGTTTCCGGGAAGTCCAAAAAAATTCGCATTTCTAATTTTTCCAAATGCAAGTGGACGACCTGGTTTCATAGCTATTTTCCAAAAGAGTACTTCCCCGAGTTTATCCAATATCTGTTTGACGAAATCCGCTTCACCAACGGAGACGCCTCCACTCGTAATGACTACGTCTGCTATGTCGGCAGCTGACTGAAAAGCTGTCTCGACATCCTCAGGGGTATCCTTGATAACACCCATGTCAATCAACTCGCACCCTAATTCGCTGAGCATCCCAAATATGGTGTAGCGGTTACTGTCGTAAATCTGTCCCTCTCCCAGAGGATTACCAACGCCTACGAGCTCGTCTCCAGTTGAGAAGAAGGCTACTCGCAATTTTCTATAGACCGAAACCTCCGTGATCCCGAGCGAGGCAATCATTCCAAGATCCGCAGGGCGTATTACTGACCCAGCTGTGATCGCAGCGGCACCTTGTTTTAGATCTTCTCCCGCTTTTCGCGTGTTTGCCCCTAATGGAACGAATTCAACTGTTACTTGATCTTCATTCCGTTCCGTTCGTTCCTGCATGATTACGGTATCTGCTCCGTCTGGGATGACCGCGCCAGTCATAATGCGAACAGCTTGGCCTTTTTCAACGGTACCCTTGAATGGTTGTCCGGCGAATGCGGTTCCGACAACCGTCAACGAAGTTTTATTATTTTCATTTAGATCACCACCGCGAAACGCATAACCGTCCATCGCTGAATTATCATGTTGAGGAACATTGACTGGGGAAATTACATCTTCAGCGAGCACTCTACTCAAGGCGTCACGTATTGCGAGCCGTTCTTTCCCTGTTACTGGATTTAAAAATTTTTGAATGTACTCACGCGCCTTATCGACAGGCATAGAGTTTGGGTCATAGTCGTTCTCTTGCGTGATTGAGTTAATCGTTTTTGTCATTATCTCTTCTTTGCTTATACGTAAATTATCCGCCGATATAGGACATTTCTATTTTTTTGCGCTCTTTAATGTTATTAAGAGTTCGGATTTCGGAATAGTTATCTTCTCGCTTGGCCCAAATTTTTTGGATCAAGTCGGCGATCTGCTCATCTGTCGCCCCAGCTCGTAGCAGTAATCGTAAATCAGTTCCTTGCGTCGCAAATAAGCAGGTGTAAATAGATCCTTCCGCGGATAATCTCGCTCTAGTGCAGGTGCTGCAGAATGCTTGTGTCACAGATGAGATGAAACCAATCTCGCCGCTGCCATCCTTATATTTCCATCGCTCAGCGACTTCTCCTTGATAGTTGGGTTCTACGGGCTCAATTGGAAAAACCTCATTAATTTGAGCTACTAAATCACGAGAGGGAACTACGTTATCCATCTTCCATCCGTTGGTATACCCTACGTCCATAAATTCGATAAACCGAACGATATGTCCCGAATTTTTAAAATGTCGAGCCATGTCAACTACGGTATGGTCATTTACGCCTTTCTTTACAACCATATTTATCTTGATTGGTTTGAATCCGACGCGCTCAGCGGCTTCAATTCCTTCTAATACCTTTGCTACTCCAACATCCATGTCATTCATCAACTTAAAGATCTCATCGTCAAGAGAATCTAGGCTGACAGTAATCCGTTTCAGTCCAGCGTCTTTTAATATTTTTGCTTTCTGAGTGAGCAAAGTAGCGTTGGTCGTTAGTGTGAGATCAATGTTGGGGTCCTTCGCGAGCATTTGAATCAGTACTTCCAATTGCTTTCTTAGTAAAGGCTCTCCTCCAGTGATACGAATTTTTTCAACGCCCAAGGATTTGAAGATATTCACCATTCGATTGATTTCATCGAAGGACAAGAGTTGATTTCGATCGAGAAACTTAAAATCGCGGTCGTAGACGCTCTTCGGCATGCAATATGTACATCTAAAGTTGCAACGATCGGTAACGGAAATTCGCAGATCTTTTAAAAGTCTTTGCCGTGTATCTTTTTGTAGCATGTGAATGAGTGAAAACGCTTGCAATCTTAGTGGTTAGTTTTGTGGCATCATTATATACGAATGAACACAACGGATGCGGTTGGGAGTGTCGCCCGCGAGAATTGAAAGGCCCGAGAGATTTACATGAAATTGAAGTTAGTATTCCTTGCGAAGTTAAGGGAGCGTTTTGGCGCATCTGAAGAAATATTGGTAGTGGACTCAGAGAGCCCCACCGTTAGTGACATCATCAATCTACTCGTCGCACGTGGTGGAGCTTGGGCTGAAGAATTGTCTGTGGATCGATCCTACCGAATAGCAGTGAATCAAGAGATGGGTGGCTTTGAGACGCTTGTCGGAGACGGCGATGAGTTAGCGATTTTTCCGCCGGTTACTGGTGGATAGGGAATGAGTGTACGTGTTCAATTTGAAGACTTTGATGTGGGTGCGGAGATTTTTCGTATTCGACAAAGCGACAAAAAAGTCGGCGCAGTAGCGAGTTTCATTGGAGTGGTACGAGATTTGAATGAGGGGGACGAGGTTTCAACATTGACGCTGGAGCACTACCCGGCGATGACTGAAAAGGCCCTGTTGGAAATAGAGGCCGAAGCTAAAAAGCGATGGGATATTTATGACTCTCTCATTGTTCATCGAGTAGGAACGCTTAAGCCATTGGATCAAATCGTTCTTGTTGTTGTCTCTAGCGCGCACAGAGGAGAGGCTTTTCAGGCTTGCGAATTTTTGATGGATTATCTGAAGACCAAAGCTCCTTTCTGGAAAAAAGAGAGCACTCCTAGCGGAGACCGCTGGGTCGATGCGAGATCAACGGACGATGCTGCCGCCGAGCGGTGGAAGTGATTTAGATCTTAACAAGCCAATCCGATGGAACTCAAACCGCAGCTTCGTATTAGTTTTCGTAAGTCTATTGCGATGGGGCCGGGAAAAGCCGCCCTTCTTGATGCAATTGAAAGCACCGGTTCTATATCCGCAGCGGCGAGAGAACTGGGGATGTCTTATCGCCGAGCGTGGGTTCTTGTGGACACCATGAATACGTGTTTTGTAGCACCGCTTGTTGAGACGCTAACGGGTGGTACGCAGGGCGGGGGTGCGAAAGTAACCGATTTTGGCAAAGATGTGTTGCGGCGCTACCGGAGCATGGAGAAGCGAGCGCGTCGTAGCGTCAGTGCTGAGATGGAGGAGTTCTCAAGCTTAATGAAATGACACCACTTGACACGCATCGCTATATCGGATTAAATATAACGCAGGTACAGGAACACGCGAAACACTCCTCTATGAGGAACCGTAATAAGAAGCTTGAATCGGAAACAGCGCCATGCAAATATGGCGCTGTTTTTATATTTAAATCAGTAATTTATAAGTTTATTTGAAAGTGTGGCCATAATTGGATTTAGCTCTCTCTATTAGTCTCGAGCAGGTCCTGGTGCCCTTGTTTTTGAGCTTGAAGGTCGCTGGAACTGCGACAATTTTTTCCACAGTTTTCGGTGTTTCGGTAGCTCTACTAGCAGCTCGAAAGAATTTCTGGGGGAAAGAGATTCTTGATGCAGTCATGACGCTCCCAGTGGTGTTACCCCCGACGGTGCTGGGATATTACCTTCTAGTGCTTCTGGGTCGAAATGGACCTATCGGTGGGTGGTTACAAGAGACATTTTCGATTACCTTGATCTTTACGTGGCAGGGAGCTGTCATCGCAGCGTCCGTGGTCGCGTTCCCGCTTGTTTACAAATCGTCCCGCGCGGCATTTGAATCCGTGTCAGGAAAGTTTGAGGATGCGGCGCGGGTATTGGGTCAAACCGAATTCATGGTTTTTGTTCGAGTGACACTTCCACTAGCTTGGAGAGGAATCTTAGCGGGGGCAATGTTGTCTTTTGCGAGAGCGCTTGGTGAGTTCGGTGCGACGCTAATGGTTGCGGGTAGTCTTCCGGGTAAGACGCAAACGCTCTCCATCGCAGTATATGAGGCGGTTCAAAGTGGGGATGACTACGTGGCTAATTTTCTCGTGATCATCACTTCAATCGTTTGTGTCGTGGTACTTCTCGCATCGAATTATTTCCTTCGCCCCAAGTACGTATCGGAGTAGGCCAACATGAGAATCGATTTTTCGGCCAAGAAGCGACTTTACTCCGGAGGGCATCAGTTCAATTTGGATATAGAGTTTTCGAGTGAGGAAGACATCACGGTTATTTTTGGTCCATCTGGTGCTGGTAAAAGTTTAGTTTTGAAAATGATCGCGGGCCTTGAAAAACCCGATCAAGGGTCTGTGAAGATTGATAGCTCGGTAATGTTTGATTCCGCTCAAAGAATCGATATGGCGTCGCGTGAGAGAAACGTCGGGTACCTCTTTCAAGACTATGCGCTTTTCCCACATTTGACTGTTGAGGAAAACATAAATTTTTCAAGTAGACGAGCGCTACTGACTCGCCCTCGGAAAGATGAGGCGAGACTTCGAGAGCTACTCGAGGTCTTTCACTTAGAGGAACTTGCAAAAAAATATCCAGCTCAGTTATCTGGCGGGCAGCGACAGCGGGTTGGGCTGGCTAGATCGCTCATGCTCCGTCCCTCAATACTTTTGCTGGATGAGCCGTTCGCAGCGCTGGATCCACTTTTGCGTATGCGAATGCGGGAGGAGCTTAAAAAAACTCAAAGATTATTCTCGATTCCTGTTTTGATCATTACGCATGATCCCCAAGATGTAGCAGAGCTCGCGCAGCGGTTGATTTTGATGGATGACGGAATTGTCAAGGATATCGTAACGCTGATTGGCGCTCCATATCGAGATCTTGACGGGAGGCCAATTCGTCCAAAAATTAGAGAGTTGCTCCTTAGGGCAACGGGCGCATTAGATGAGTAGAGCGCTCAGCATGTGGTTTAGATTCTTAAGTATCGCACTCGTTCTGTGGATGTTTCCGCTCGCAGGTTTCGCGAAAGAAATAATCGTCTCCGCCGCATCGAGCCTGACAAACGTCATGAATCAGGCGGTTACGCAATTTGAAAAATCTCACCCAGGAGTAAAGATTATTTTAAATTTTGGGAGCTCAGGTACTTTGTTAAGACAAATCGAGCGAGGTGCTCCAGTCGATGTTTTTGTGTCTGCGGACTCAGAGACAATGGATCTTGCGGTCCGAAAAGATCTAATCGTTGACGGTGCCGTTCGAATCTTTTCGAAAAATAAGTTGGTAATGTTAGTTCGATCTGACCTCAATATTGTTGATATTCGCTCGCTTGATAACGGATCGGTTAAGCGCATAGCAATTGGACACCCCAGGAGCGTACCGGCTGGTCGTTATACCCAGAAAACATTGGAAAAGGCCGGAATGTGGGACAAGATTTCGAATAAGTTTATTTACGCGCAAAACGTGCGACAGTGCCTTGATTATGCTACGAGAGGTGAGGTCGATGTCGCGTTCGTGTACGTCACGGACTCGCGTCTAGTTCAAAACGAACTTCGGGTGGTGCCAATCGAGGATGCAAGTTTAGATATTCAATATCCGATGGCGATTGTGAAAACATCGAGTAACACTGCGTTGGCAGAAGATTTCGTCAGCTTTTTAATTTCCGAGAAAGTGAGTGAATTATTAAAGAGTAATGGGTTTTTTAGATAGGGCATACTAACGTTTATGATAACCAAGTTCATAGCGATTGGAGTCGGAGCGGCCGGTGGAGCCTGGCTCCGGTGGGGATTGGGGGTTGCGCTAAACGCTGTACTTCCGAATCTCCCGCTTGGAACGTTTATTGCGAATATGACGGGTGGTTTCCTCATTGGGTTGGCTATTGAATTTTTTTCGCAAAACGTTCAACTACCTCCGGAATGGAAGTTATTTTTCATTACTGGGTTTTTAGGTGCGTTAACCACCTTTTCCAGTTTTTCCGCTGAAGCAGTTCATCTCTTGCAGACGGGGAGAGCGGGGTGGATGTTGTTGCTCATAGGGATGCACGTAATCGGTTCGATCCTGATGACGATCATCGGGATGTACTGCTTCCGAACTTTCTTTGGAGCTTAGATTCCCGGAGAGGTTATTTTTCCTGCAGCGCTAAAGTCGTTCGACGTATTTTTATTACTCGATTCGTCATCACGCTTTTTCATCACAAAACCTTGATATCCTTTGTCGACAACATCTTGGCAAATTGCCCGGTAGCGAACCATTCCGCCTGCGTAAGGCATAAATACGCGTGGCTTACCCGGAACATTTGCACCTAAGTACCAGGAGTGTTTTGCAGTCGGTAATAAAGTCGCTGCTGCAGCCTCATTGACATGTGCTACCCATTTTTCCGCGGACTCCACATCGGTGTCGCAAGACATAAATTCATGCTTTTCCATGTAAGCAATGCAGTCTCGTATCCACTCGGCGTGTTGCTCGATTGGAACTGGCATATTGCAGAGTACCGATGGACTACCCGGTCCAGTAATGGTGAAAAGGTTCGGAAACCCAGGCGTTTGTAAGCCAAGATAAGTTTTAGGTCCTTCAGCCCAAGCCTGCTTTAAGGTCTTTCCTTCCGCTCCCTGAATGTCGATTTGGAAAAACTTGCCCGTAATCGCATCAAAACCTGTCGCAAAGACGATGACATCAAACTGTTTTTCGCCACTTTCGGTTTTTATTCCAGATTCAGTAATTTCTACGATGGGGTCTTTTCTAAGGTCTACGAGCGAGACATGTTGTTGATTAAACGTCTCGAAGTAATGCGTATCAATTGGTGGTCGTTTTGCCGCGTAGGGGTGATCAATCTCCGCAAGAGAATTCGCAGTTTCCTGATCTTTAACGGTATCCCGAATTTTTTGTTTCAGAAAGTTAGCGGCTGTGTCGTTAGCCTGTTTGTTTACAACGAGATCCTGAAAGCTCGCTCTAAACTGTAATCCACCTTTTTCCCAAGCGGCTTCGTAAATGCTCTGCCTGTCTTCTTCAGATACATCAAAAACCTTCGTGCTAGAAATTCGAAATGGATGACCATTCGGTGTGGATTGAATGATTTCTTTTAGTTCTGCATAGTTTTTTTTCACATATGCTTTGAACTCTGCGTTTAGTGGGCCATTGCGCGCAGGCACGCTGTAATTTGCGGTTCGTTGAAAAACGGTGAGCATTTTGGCAGTCTCTGCAATGACTGGGGCAGCTTGAATCCCAGTCGATCCCGTACCGATTTGTGCAACCCGTTTGCCTCTAAAGTCCACTCCATCGTGCGGCCATTGGCCCGTGTGATACCACTCGCCCTTGAATCGGTCTAAGCCAGGAATGTTCGGGATGTTCGCTGAGGATATACATCCAATGGCGGTGATCAGATATTTCGTTTCAAAAATTTCCCTACTCTCGGTTGTCACAACCCATTTCGCACTCTCTGCCTCGTACTTCGCAGATACAACTTTTGTGTTGAATAAAATATCTTTTCTCAGATCCAGTTTTTTGGCGACGAAATTTAGATAGGCCCGTATCTCATCCGGTTGAGGATAACGTTCGCTCCATTCCCATTCCTTGTAGAGCTCCTCTGAGAAAAGGTAACAATACGAATGACTTTCCGAATCACAACGCGCCCCTGGATAGCGGTTCCAATACCAAGTTCCACCAAGATCTGCTCCAGTCTCTACGACAGTAGTATTGAGTCCCAATTGATCTCTCAGGAGGTGGAGTTGGTATAGTCCTGAGAATCCAGCGCCTATCACTAATGCGTCTATCTTTTGTACTTTCTTGGACATCTGGTTCTTAATAATTGTCTCGTAAGTGACCCAACGTAGATTAGCGTTCAATTGATGCGTAGATTTCGTTTATTACGCTCCTCGTGGCTAGTATAACCTCTGATGCAGTAATTCCCACGGGTGCTCCCAGCCTCTCGAGAAGACGATCACCTGCAAGTCCATGGATATGCACTGCAGAGAGTAGCGCAGCGTGGGGGCTTGATCCCTGGCAAATTAATGCTCCGATCAAACCTGCTAATACATCGCCCATACCCGCAGCTGCTAGTCCCGGGTTCCCGCTGGTATTGATAAACCAATCACCAGAATTAAATGCACAAATGCTCCCGACACCCTTTAACACAACATCGCAATTTAACTCTTCTGCTAGATCCAAGGCGCTATGTATACGATTGTGTTGTACTTCGGGTACGGTGGTCTCCAGAAGTGTCGCCGCCTCTCCGGGGTGAGGCGTGATGACATCTGGCGCCTCTCTTTTGGATAGCATGGTTTTAAGAACCTTGGCCGTTCCAATAATGTTGAGAGCATCTGCATCTAGAACGACTGGGGTATCCTTTTTTAAAACAGACCGCAACACATGCTCAGCAGATTTTGAAGTGCCAAGTCCGGGTCCTATGACGATACAGTCGAATTTTTCATTTTCTAGTGCAGCACGTAATGGCTTCACCATAATTTCTGGCTGACTCCAATCGACGCGGTCAACTTCTTCCAAAAAACCAATCGTTACAGAACCAGCGCCGGAAAATAGGGCCGCTCGCGCTGCGAGAACAGCAGCGCCCGTCATACCCGGCGCACCGCCCACCACAAGTAGTCTTCCATGCTGCCCCTTGTGACTATTTAATTTTCGGGTTGGGATTGACGACTTAACAATATCCAAGCCGATGAGGTGGCCAAAATCTTGCGATGCAGGGGCGCTCGTCTGCCCCAAGTTGTCCAGGAAAACCTCACCGCTCATGTCGGGGCCATCTCTTGTGAGAAGGCCAGCTTTATATCCCAAAAAAGTTAGGGTGTAGGTGGCGCGGATACATGCGCCGAGAATTTCGCCCGAATCCGCATTTAATCCCGTTGGAATATCTAGTGCCAGTACCGGTTTATCCAGGATATTGATCTGATTTATTAAATCAATTAACGCATCGCTTAAAGCGTGAGAGAGGCCAATACCGAAGATGCCATCCACAATAAAGTCGTATTCTTGGTCGTGCTCTATTTCTTTTGTAATTGTGATATCCAGCTGGGATAGCTGATCGTAAGCATTCTGGGCGTCTGGGGATCTTTTTTTGTTTGGCTCTACCAGCATCAGTGTGACGTGATGGAATGACCGTGCTAAGTGTTTAGCTGTAACAAATGCGTCTCCACCGTTATTGCCCGGGCCGGCCAACACGAGAATATTTTTACATCCGTCGGGAGAAATGCGTTGAATAAGTTCTGCCGCCGCGTAGCCAGCTCTTTCCATGAGCGGAGGAATCGGCTCTTTCGCGAGTGCTGCAGCCTCAATTTCCCTGACGTGCTTGCTTTGATAAACCGGAATGGTATGCATATGTTTAGTATATGTTACGTTCGGCTATACGAGTAGGAATTGTCTTTTGTCCGCTATAATCACGCTTTCTCATATTTCAAATCCACGAATCTAATGTCGCAGCTTTTATTCTTGAGAGGTCATAGTGCCGTTTCTAGTTTTCGACTCAAGAAGTTCCTCAATGCGATACAGGAAATAGTACCGAAAGTTACAAGTATTAAGGCTGACTTTTGGCACTTTGTACAATTATCGACAGAATTATCGAACGCGAACCAACGAACGTTAGAACGAATTCTGACCTATGGCGCAGCCGAGCGTGGGCGAAGAGACGTCCAATGGAATCCGAATTTTGTGGTGATCCCGAGACTTGGTTCCATTTCCCCGTGGTCAACGAAGTCGACTGACATCGCAAAAGTTTGTGGGCTCCAGCAAGTACTTCGAATTGAGCGAGGGATTGGTTGGAAGGTGGTGACGAAGAATAACGCATTGCTTTCTAAAAAAGAAAGACTAGCTGTTACTTCTGTCTTGCATGATCGAATGACGGAAACAGTACTTATGGATATTTCCGACGCAGAGAAATTATTCTCGCAGTTTGATCCGAAGCCACTGAGTGAAATTGACGTATTAAAGGCTGGTATCAGTGGGCTCGAGGCCGCCAATCTTGAGATGGGGCTCGCACTATCTGAGGATGAGATCGATTATTTATTTGAGAGTTACAAGAAAATTAATCGTAACCCCACTGATGTAGAGCTCATGATGTTTGCTCAGGCAAACTCGGAGCATTGTCGTCACAAGATTTTTAATGCTGATTGGATTATCGATAGTAAAAAGCAGGACAATTCGTTATTCAAAATGGTCCGGGAAACACACCGCAGAACTCCTAAGGGGACGGTTGTTGCTTACTCGGATAACTCAGCCATCATGGAAGGGCGTAGGGTCTCTAAGTTTCGGCCGAATAAAAATTCTGTATATGGATGGAATCAAGATGAGTTGACCCATACTTTGATGAAGGTGGAAACGCATAACCATCCTACCGCGATTTCTCCATTCGCAGGTGCTGCTACCGGGTCTGGCGGGGAAATTCGAGATGAAGGTGCAACCGGTAAAGGCGCTAAACCAAAAGCTGGGCTCACCGGTTTTTCTGTTTCGAGTCTTCGCATTCCAAATCAAGGTGAGCCATGGGAAGTGAAAAACATTGGAAAACCAGATCGTATTTCCTCTGCGCTAGAGATCATGATAGACGGCCCGATCGGTGGGGCCGCGTTCAATAACGAGTTTGGAAGACCTAACTTATTTGGTTACTTTCGAACGTTTGAACAAGAAGTTGCGGGTGTGACGCGCGGATATCATAAACCGATCATGCTTGCGGGTGGCATTGGAAATATCACGGACGGCCAATGTTTTAAAGAAGAGTTTGGAAAAGGCACGTTATTGGTTCAGTTGGGTGGACCAGGGATGTTGATCGGTATGGGAGGTGGTGCCGCTTCGAGTATGGCGACTGGGACCAACGATGCAGATCTCGATTTTGATTCGGTCCAAAGAGGGAATCCTGAAATTCAACGTCGTTGTCAGGAGGTCATTGACCGATGCTGGGCATTGGGACAAGAAAATCCAATTGTGTCGATCCACGACGTTGGCGCTGGGGGACTGTCAAATGCGCTCCCTGAACTTGTAAACGATGCGGGTTGCGGTGCTCGAGTGAACTTGAGAGATATCCCTTCAGAGGAGCCAGGAATGACTCCTATGCAGGTATGGAGTAATGAGGCTCAAGAGCGTTACATGTTAGCGGTTGATCCTGCTCGTTTTGAGGATTTTCGTGCACTGTGCGAACGTGAGCGATGTCCGTTTTCTGTATTAGGTACTGCTACAGATGATGGAAAATTAGTTGTCAGCGATAAATTATTTGGCAATGCGCCAGTGGACTTAGATCTATCGGTTGTTTTGGGTAAGCCACCAAAAATGACAAGGGATGTTCTTCGTGTAAAACCCAGTCTCCCTGTTTTAGATTTAGGGCGAGTTACGGTTTCAGAAGCCATCGAAAGGGTGCTTTCGTTTCCGGCGGTTGCTGATAAAACATTTTTGATCTCGATAGGCGACCGAAGCGTCGGTGGATTGTGTTCGCGTGATCAGTTTGTCGGCCCGTGGCAAGTTCCAGTGAGTGATGTAGCTGTTACAACCATGGGGTTTGAGTCCTATGCAGGCGAGGCATTTACCGTCGGCGAGCGAACTCCGTTGGCCTTAATCGATGCTCCTGCTTCAGGGCGTATGGCAGTCGGTGAGGCAATTACCAACATCGCCGCAGCGAATTTGCCGGGAATTCAATCGGTCAAGTTATCAGCAAATTGGATGGCGCCTGCGGGACACCCCGGCGAGGATGCGAACTTATTCGATACGGTGAAAGCTGTCGGCATGGAGCTTTGCCCAGAGTTAGGAATTAGTATTCCTGTGGGTAAGGATTCGATGTCCATGAAAACCTCTTGGGAGGACAAAAAAGGAAAACGGGACGTGGTCTCACCGGTTTCGCTCATTATTTCGGCGTTTGCTCCGGTTGAAGATGTGCGAAAAACGCTCACGCCTCAGCTTGTAGCGGATGTTGATACATCGTTGATGCTTATCGATTTAGGTTGTGGGAAGAATCGCCTTGGTGGGTCGGTCCTTGCGCAGACCTTTAATCAGCTCGGAAACCAAAGTCCAGATCTAGATGATCCCAAGGCGATGAGAGGTTTTTTTGATGCGATCCAGTCGCTCAATAACCTCTCGCTCATTCAGGCGTACCACGATCGTTCAGACGGTGGATTGCTTGCAACCATAGCTGAAATGATGTTTGCTTCGCATATTGGTGTCACGCTTGATCTCGGATCGGATGACAAGAAGGAAATTATTCTTTCAAAGCTCTTCGCAGAGGAGCTCGGCGCGGTGATCCAGGTAAAAGACAAAGATCTTCCCGCGGTTCAAAAGATTTTCAGAAAGTATGGTTTAGAAGCCTATGTATCGAAGCTCGGTCGAATTAACAAGCAGGGTTGTTTAATCATCAACGCGGGTTCTAAACAGGTTTACAGCGCATTGGGTCATGAGTTGCATCGAGTTTGGTCGAAGGTAACGTATAGCATCCAGAGCTTACGTGATAACCCAGACTGTGCGAAACAAGAGTATGACCAGATTTTAGAGTTAAATGACCCCGGTTTACATGCAAAACTTACGTTCAAAAATAATCCGAACGTTACCAAAAGCGCCAAGTCCCGTAACTCTCGACGTCCACGTATGGCGATTCTGAGGGAGCAAGGAGTCAATGGTCAGATCGAGATGGCGGCTGCCTTTGATCGAGCAGGTTTTGAAACCACTGATGTTCATATGACTGATATCTTGTCGAAGCGAGTCAGTCTCGATAGCTTCGTTGGTCTCGCTGCCTGTGGTGGTTTTTCTTTTGGGGATGTATTGGGAGCGGGTGAGGGTTGGGCGAAATCGATTCTGTTTAATCCAGTGGCGAGGGCGGAATTCGAAAAATTTTTCAAGCGACAAGATACCTTTGCGTTAGGGGTCTGTAATGGATGCCAGATGATGTCGAACTTGCGGGAGATTATTCCGGGAACTGAGCATTGGCCACACTTTGTACGAAATCGATCAGAGCAATTTGAGGCACGCTTTGTGATGACGGAGATTGGGAAGAGCCCGTCGATTTTGTTCAAAGGCATGGAGGGTTCGAGAATCCCGGTCGTGACTGCGCATGGTGAGGGATTCGCGGAGTTTAATTCGGCGAAACAACTATCTCAGGCAAGACCGTATATTTCGTTACGTTACGTCGATAATTTCGGAAACGTTACAGAAACTTATCCATTAAATCCGAACGGTTCACCCGGGGGAATTACGGGCTTAACGTCGCGGGATGGGCGTTTCACGATTATGATGCCGCACCCCGAGCGGGTATTCCGGTCCGTCCAAAATTCTTGGCACCCGAAAGAGTGGGGCGAGGATGCACCTTGGATCGAGATGTTCCGAAATGCGCGACGATGGGTAGCTTAAGCCCTGCTCAGTTTTGCGGGTTTAATTTTTCAATAGTCGATTGATCACGAAGTTTTGTGATGAAATCGTCACGCGCTTTTCCGACTAGTTCTTTTTTGATTTGATCTTGAATATCCTCGTAGGGTGGGAAGTCCGATGCGCGGATATCCGTCACTTGGATGACGTGATAGCCGTAATTGCTGAGAACTGGGGTAGCAGAGACTTCTCCTTTTGCTAATTGCACCATCCCATCCGAGAAGGGTTTTACAAATCGGTTTGGAGAGGACCAACCCAGATCTCCGCCTGAGTCCTTCGTGCTGGTGTCAGTCGAAAATTCTTTCGCAAGATCGCTAAATTCAGAGCCTGAATTTAGCTTTTCGATAATACTATTGGCGGTCTCGATATCATCCACCAAAATATGTCGCACCAAATATTCTTTTTCTTCTAACTTGGCATTCTCTTTTTTTAAACGAGAATACTCAGTTCTCTTTTGATCTTCTGTAGGTTCCGACTCGTCAACCAACTGTTTAAACAATATGTTGATCAAAAGTTGCTCTTTTGTCGTCGCCATTTGAAGTTGGTAGTCTCGATTCGAGTCGAGTTCACGCTTGATAGCCTCTTGAGCAAGAATTTCCCGAGTGATGACTACTTCGAGTAAATCGTTTCTGAATTGTGGAGTGTCTTGTTGCTGACTTTGACTCGTTTGGCTTTTTACGAGCATCTCAAAGTAATCTTTTGGAATTTCAACCCCATTCACGATGGCGATTGGGTCGGTATCGTTTGCGTTGGCGTTGGCCGTACTCAGAAAAATAAGTAGAGCGAAACAATATTTTGAAATTGTCGAAATTGAGTTCATGAAGTTGACCTGTATGTCTTAGGGTTATTAGGACGTTTTTTATTAATCGGTTTCAGAAGGTGTTAACGCACGTATCGATAGTGCGTGGATTTGGTGTGGCATCAAATCTGAGAGCTTGTCGTAAATCATTCGGTGGCGTTTTACGGTCATTAGACCTTCGAATCTTGAGGAAACAATGAATAACTCGAAATGACCGCCACCTGTTTCTCGCACGCCAGCATGTCCCGCGTGCGCAGCGCTATCGTCAAACACATCGATTTCTGAAGGGTCTAGATCGGCGAGTCGGTCCTTTATTAATTCAACTAGCATCTCACGGCACCGTTTTATTGAAAGGTCTAACGTCAACACTCTCAAAAACACCTTGTGTTACATAAGGGTCAGCGTTGATCCATGCTCTGGCATCCTCTAGACAGTCAAATTCGGCGATGATGAGGCTGCCGGAAAAACCCGCTGGGCCAGGGTCTGGGCTATCAATCGCAGGCATTGGTCCTGCTGCAACAATTCGTCCGTCATCGACCATCGCTTGTATACGCGATAGGTGTTCCACTCTAACTTTTTTTCTTTTCTCAAGGCCATCTGGTGCTTCATGGCCGATAATTGCGTACAGCATTACTTATTTCCTTCCTCGGGCAACTTAATATGTTTCGAGAGCAAGACGGCCTGTCCCAGTGCAAAGAGAATTAATAATCCCATACCCCCGAATAGCTTGAAGTTGACCCACGTATCGGTATCAAAATTAAATGCAAAATAAAGATTAAGGATTCCCATAAAGATAAAAAACGCCACCCAACTGAAGTTCACTCGTCTCCAGAGTCCATCGGTCAGGCTCATTTGAGAGCCCATCATGGTCTTGATGAGGTTTTTCTTAAACACGAGATCTGCGACAAATAAAATTATCGAGAAAGCCCAGTACAAGGCGGTGGGTTTCCATTTGATAAAAGTTTCGTCTTTGAGTAGCAGTGTCGCACCCCCGAGGATGATAATCACCGCAAGGTTAATGATCATCATCTTTTCGATTCGACCGCGCCTTAGCCAAGACCAGCCAGCCTGCAGGAGTGTCGCGACGATTGCGGCGGCAGTGGCAGCCATAATTCCGTAGGCCTTAAAAGCGAAAAAGAAAATGATGATTGGGAAAATTTCAAATAAGAATTTCACGAGGACTCCATTACGGGACAGGTTTGTCTGAGCTCTTCGGTATTTTAAACCGAAGTGACGCTCTCGGTTGATCGCCGACTGTTTTTAATGAAATTTTGTTATCGTATGAATTGAAAATGACTGTTTATTTAGAGGGGGATGGATCGTGGGTAGAAATGCACTTGTAAAGCTCGTCAATTATTCGGAGGCTACCAAGGAGGCGCGTGAGGTCTTCGACGACATTATGAAGACTCGAGACACAGAGTTCGTTAATAACGTCTGGAGAGCGCTCGCTTCCTATCCGCCCGCACTCAAGCACTTCTGGGAGAATATGAAGGATGTGATGTTAAAGCCTTCGAGATTAGATCCGCTAACCAAGGAGCTGATCTATCTCGCCGTCAGTATCACGAATAACTGCACTTACTGTATTAACACGCACACGGCTGCCGCGCGCAAGAAAGGGTTGGATGATGAGCTATTAGGTGAGCTCAATGAAATCGTGGCGCTAGCAAATGCGGGCAATCGACTCGTGATTGGATACCAGGTTCCTGTGGATGAAGTCTTTGCATCAAAACAAAAGGCGAGCCCTTGGAAAAAACCTAAGACTGCAAAAAAAATCGCGAAGAGCGCAGTCAAGAAAGCGAAAGCAAAAAAGGTGAGATAAATGTCTGTCATTGATGCGCTTAGTAGTCGATATAGTTGTCGCCGCTTTAAACCGGATGCGGTGCCGACCGATCTCATACATAAAATACTGACGGCGGCACAAAAAACTCCGTCGTGGTGTAACACGCAGCCGTGGGATGTGCATATTGTCTCGGGTGAAGCGCTTCGAACGTTATCAGGGAAATTAGAGAAAGAAGCCTCGGCAGGTGCCACTCCCAATCCCGATTTCTCGTTCCCAGAGCGCTACGAGGGACACTACCGCGATCGTCGTAAAGTTTGTGGTTTGCAGCTTTATAAATCCGTGGGTATTGAAAAAGGCGATGCTGAACGCACACGTGATCAGGCTTTGGAGAACTTTCGATTTTTCTCAGCACCTCATGTCATGTTTTTAACGGTCCCAAGTGAGCTTGGCGTTTATGGGGCCGTAGATTGTGGACTCTACGTCTCATCTTTTATGTTGGTTGCTAACGAGCTAGGGGTTGCAACAATTGCGCAAGCGGCACTGGCGAGTTATCCGGATGTTGTTCGTGAGGCGCTTAATATCGGAAAAGAACGACATCTCGTTTGTGGAATCTCTTTTGGTTTTGAAGATACGACGCATCCGATCAATGGCTACCGAACCGAGCGAGAATCCATTGCTTCGGTTGTAAAATTTATTCAATAGAAAGTACTAAATGGCGATACGGAAAATAGAGCGTGTGATTCAAGGGGTGGCGACCAGTGATGGAGCAGGGGTAAAGCTCAAACGAAGCATCGGTTCAACGCAATTTGCACGCATCGATCCTTTTCTAATGCTCGATGAATTTTTCTCAGACAACCCTGATGATTACATAGCAGGTTTCCCGTCTCACCCGCACCGAGGTTTCGAGACCGTGACGTATATGCTCGATGGTCATATGCGTCACGAGGATAGTGTTGGCAATAAAGGGGATTTGGGGCCGGGTGACGTGCAATGGATGAGTGCGGCGCGTGGAATTATCCATTCCGAGATTCCTCAGCAAACAGA
>JAURFP010000029.1 GCA_030834275.1 Burkholderiales bacterium
ATGGAGGAGAGAGCGCTGAGAGTTCGGGAAATGACGGCAGCGGGGAATCTGAGGGGGGAGAGGAATCTGAGGAGGGCGAGTCCTCAGAGGATGAAACACAAGAGGATAACGGTGAACAGGGTGACGCTTCTAATTAGATCGGCTTCGAGTGGTATCTAGCGCCCAATGTGTAGGGAATACGTTAGAGCTTTCTACTAATTACTTCTTTCATAATTTCGTTGGTGCCGCCATATATGCGTTGCACTCGTGCATCCGCATACATACGACCAATTAGATACTCTTCCATGTAGCCGTATCCTCCATGGAGTTGCACGCATTCATCGATAACATTGCACTGCTGCTCCGTCATCCATAGTTTTGCCATCGACGCGGTTTCGGTATCGAGTTTTCCGCTTAGGTAATCTTCAATACAGCGATCCATAAAGGCTCTTGCAACACGAATAGTTGCCGCAATTTCCGCGAGTTTAAATTTGGTATTTTGAAACTCGACAACTTTCTTCCCGAAAGCTTCGCGTCCTTGTACGTAATTTACTGTCTCATGGTATGCGCCAATCATCGCACCCATGGCGTTATCGGCAATGATAAGGCGCTCGTACGGCAAGTCCCCCATCAATTGGTAGAAACCTTGCCCCTCCGCACCGCCAAGTAGCGCGTTTTCTGGCAGCACGACATCATCAAAAAACAACTCTGCGGTGTCTTGCGCTTTCATTCCGACTTTTTTAAGCAGTTTTCCGACGGAGAAGCCTTTTAGCTCACGCGTGTCGACTAAAAATATCGACACACCACGCGCGCGTTGCGTGGGATCCGTTTTGGCAACCACGAGCATGAGTTCAGATAGGAACCCATTTGAGATAAACGTTTTTGAGCCATTGAGGACGTAGCTATTATCTTTCTTGATTGCGCGTGTTTTGATACTTTGCAGATCAGATCCACCACCAGGTTCCGTCATTGCAATCGCGCCAACCATTTGTCCTGCACACAGTTGCGGTAGGTAGAATTCTTTTTGTTCTTGCGTTCCGTGATTGAGCAAGTAGTGAGCGACGATGCTGTGAACCGAATTATTAAGACCGGTTAATCCACGACAGGCCATTGCTTCATAGATCACGGCCTCATGTCGGAAGTCGCCGTCTCCACCACCAAATTCTGCCGGTATATCGGTGCAAAGCATGCCAAGTTCTCCAGCACGGCGCCATAAGTCATGTCCCACGTGACCTTGCGCTCTCGCCGCTTCATCTTGCGGCAACATCTCTTGGTCAAGAAACTTCTCAACGGAAGTTTGAAACGCCTCGAGCTCTGGATTCATCCATCGCGGTGAAAAATCGTATGCCATTGCTCTTATCTTTAATGACGTTGTAAGTTTTCAAAGATCGTGACGTTTGCCATCCCGCCACCTTCACACATCGTTTGTAGACCGTAACGCTTGTTTTTTGCTCTAAGCGCGCTCACTAATGTTGTGGCAAGTTTTGTTCCGGAACTCCCAAGTGGGTGACCCAGTGCAATCGCACCACCATGGACATTTAATTTATCGATATCTGCCCCCGTGACTTTGAGCCAGGATAGTGGTACCGAGGCAAACGCTTCATTCACCTCAAAGAGATCAATGTCATCTTGTTTTAGTCCAGATTTTTGGTATGCACGTTCAGTCGCTGGGATAGGGGCTTCGAGCATAATGACGGGATCGTGTCCGAGCACCGACATATGGTGAATTCGAGCGATGGGTTCTATTCCAATCTTTTTAAGACCTACTTCATTCACCACTAAAACACCACTGGCTCCATCACAAATCTGACTCGCAGTCGCCGCTGTTAATTTTCCGCCTTCCATAATTTGTTTGACACCCGCGATTCCTTCGAGGGTTGCATCAAATCGAATGCCCTCATCGATGTTATGTATCTCGTCGGTTGTTTCCCCAGTCGCGGTTTTCATTCGAAGTGGCACAATTTCATCTTGGAATAAACCGGCTTCTGTCGCGGACACGGCGAGTCGGTGGCTTCGTAATGCAAATTGGTCCAAGGTATCTTTACTGAGATCATATTTCTTAACGAGCATCTCAGCGCCAGTGAATTGACTAAACGGCGCAGAACCAAATCGATTTTGAATTTCCTCGCTCATATAAAAACCCATTCCATTTTTCTTGGGCAATTCGCTTGTGGCTCCCATCGGTACCCGCGTCATGCTCTCAACGCCTCCAGCGATCACCGCATCCATCGTGCCAGATAGAACCGCCTGAGCTGCGAAATGCAGAGCCTGTTGTGAAGAGCCGCATTGGCGATCGAGCGAGGTGCCCGGCACGCTCAGAGGAAGCTTTGATGCGAGAACTGCATTTCTGGCTACATTCATCGCTTGCTCGCCAATCTGACCGACGCAACCAAAAATCACGTCATCAATAATGGCCGGATCGCATTTACTTCGATCGATCAGCGCATTGATGACTTCCGCACCAAGATCTACCGGATGCCAATTACTCAGTCTTCCGCCGCGACGCGCGCCCGCGGTGCGCCCAACAGCAACAATATATGCTTCAGCCATTTTTTTAATCCTCCCGTAGCTCTCTTGCTTTTTTGTAACACTGATATCTTAATCGAGCTAATGTTTTGTGTATAGAAGTTGCAATTGTGCTCGACGGACAACACACAACCGATCGGGTTTCATTTACTTAGGTATGGGCTTTTTATCCTTCATAAACTGGATAGGAGCTTTAGGTTTTAAGGGTGATTTGGTTTACAAAAAAGTAAAGAGATGTATATTGACGTTTGTAATATACTCCGTTTCTAAAACAAAGCCTTCGGACATATTTTCGGCGACCAATTTTCATTTGGACGGAAACCTTGAATATCTCGGTGATGTTTAAGGGGCTATCGATAAATATGGAGGGGGCTTGTGTTGAGTATCCTGATTCGCTTTTTGAGCGCCTGTTTCTTTACAGCGGAGGTTCTAAAAATCTCCCGATGTCGGTATGGAGGTGTTGCTAAACTTCAGACAAATTTCTGCATAACGGCGATTGTTTGTCTATCGGCGCTTCACTCGGGCCTTGGTTTTGCGGATGAATCCACCCCGGTGTTTTTCTTCGGAGATAGCGATAACGATACGGGTTACTTTTCAGCCACGACGGGAAACTGTTCAACTTGGGCGACTCCCTATTCGGTTTGTGGTCCGATCACTGGGGATGGGGTGACCACGACGGGCTCTGGATACCATTGGGTTAATGTCTTTGGTAATCGATTCGGGATAGCGACGACTTCTGTTAATTCCTCAGCGACCAATACGAGCAATAACTCCACCACCAATGGGGGAAACAATTATGCCGTTACGGGAGCGTTTATCAATCAGGTGCCTTCATCCCAGCCCGGTGTCTGGTCGCTCGCCAACCAAGTGGATCGCTATCTTTTGGACTACGGTGGAAGAGCTGATAAAAATGCAATTTATAGTTTTGATGTAACGAATGATTTGAAGTTTACTATCAATTTGTCTAATTCCGGATTAACGAACTACATCGAATCTACCGGGTGGACATCTTATGGTTCTGGTACCACCTCCAGCGGAGCCGCAGGCAGTCAAACTTGGAGCGGTATTACGAGCTATACCACACTTGCGACGGACTATGCCAATCAGGCGATTAAACTTAAAAATGCGGGCGCTCGGTATATTCTCGTAGAGATGGAAGTGTACTCGGGGCCATCAACTACGAGCGCTAGTGCTATAGCATCATTGTTTGACACGAACTCAACCATGAGCAATGGATTTATTATTTCCGACTCAGGTTATGCGAATATCGTTGCGTATAACACTGATGTTTTGTCAAAAATGAAAGCTGCTGGAGTCAACGTTATTCCTTTTGATGATTATGCGACGACGATGTATGTCATAGAAAACTACGCGCAATTCGGGTTTTCCGCTTACGGTATGTCACATGTTGCTTGTGCTGACGAGGTGGCGACATTGACGGGGGGGTGGACATCTGCAAGTTGTGGCTATGCAAAACATAATTCTACGTACGGATCGACCATTTACAGCTCGGATGCCGAAGCCTACAGTGCGGCGTTAAATGAACACTTTTTTGCGGATTCAGGTCACAAGGCTCCAGCGTTCTTACGTATTGAGGCAGACGTAAAATACAACTTATTTGCCGCTCCTGTACAAATTGGGATGGTCTCAGAGTCGATATTGCAAAGTAGACGCAGTTTTCATCAAGATTTGCAGCTTCAAATCCGCGAGTCCGCTTCCTTAGAACGAGATCCGAATGAACGACTGAATTTTTGGATCTTGACTGAAGGTGAAACACAGCTCTACGACCTACATAAAACTGGTTTTTCAGATATCGGTGGTGAGCAATTATCTGGAACGATTGGTGTTGATTATGGATTGGATAATGGCGCCATCATTGGTAGTAGTGTTGGTTCCTTCATTCGGGATATTGATTTTAGTGGTGATCGCGGCGGTTATACGCAAAACGAATATGTGGTTAGTGTGTACGCTGCATTTAATGAAACGAATTACTGGTCTAATGTGTCAATGAGTTATGGATATATCCAAAATGACGTTGATCGCAAAGCCCCAATGGGTATTACGACGCAAACCATTTCGGGCGATGTAGACGCGCAAAATTTCTCAGTCAATTTAGCTACGGGGTATGACTTCAAGCACACTATATTTGAGCGACCCTTCGGTCATGGACCTGTGCTGGGATTGACCTATCAAGAAATAACACGTGAAGGATTTACGGAGTCTTCAACTGTTAGTGTTCTAGCGCTAGCTTTTGAAAAATATAGGGTCACATCCCTCGAGGGTGAGCTTGGATATCAAGGACAAATCGATATGGGTTCATTCATGCCTTTCGCTGTTGCCTCGATTAGACATGAGTTCGACGAGGTCGAGAATCGAGTGGGCGCTGCGATCACTTCTTCGACTAATTACAATCAAACTTTCTATATCTACATGCCCGAAAAGTCCGTGGATTATGGGAGCCTCAAACTTGGCAGTAAGTTTAATTTACAAGATGATTTAGATGCGAGCGTGTATGTCGAGTCAGCCTTCAGTGGTTCAGAGCGAATTTATCAAAATCTCTCTGCAAATTTAAATTTTAGATTTTAGTTTACAGGCGACGTATTTGGAATGGTGAGCGACCGAGGGAATCGATCACTCTTTAATACTTGGGTCGTTGAGGCTAAATCATTCCTCGACGAGCGCTCAGGCTGTGCGTCACCCACAAGCTCGTACCAAAAACGAGTACGGCGGTGGCTTGGTGTAACGATGCGAGCGCTACAGGTACCTGTAACAACAGTGTTGAGATTCCAATAATGATCTGCAACGCGAATAACCCCAGTAAAACATTCACCGCAAGTTTTGCGCGAGAAGAAACATCCCGCCGGTTGACTTTCCACCAGAACACGGGAATTAGGATCGAGAGAGTATAAGCCAATAAGCGATGATCAAATTGAACGGTTGCCATATTGCTAAAGAAGTTTTGCCACCAGGGAGTGAGAACGAAAATATCGGGCGGGATAAAACCATCTCCCATCAGAGGAAACGTATTGTACGCAAGTCCCGCACGAATTCCCGCAACAAATCCTCCAGAGAGGATCATCACAAATATTAAACCGTTCAGTATGCGAGAAAAAATAAGTACATTCTTTTGATGCGGGGACACGTTCGCTCTTGAGGGATACATCACCGAAAGAGCGGTCCACAGTAGGGCTCCGAAGATGAGAATGGCAAGGCCTAAATGGGATGTTAGTCGGAATTGGCTGACTCTTGGGTCATCTACAAGCCCGCTCTTGACCATGTACCAGCCCATTCCAGCTTGAAGCCCGCCTAAGGCAAAAATACCTGCAAGTCGAAGGGTTAGTGGCGCATCGATTTTTTTGCGGATTAAAAAATAAATAAAGGGAATAAAGAAGACGAGTCCGATGAGTCTTCCAAACACTCGGTGGATGTATTCGAGCCAAAATATTTCTTTGAATTCGCTAAGCGACATTCCGAAATTTACTTTTTGATATTCCGGACTGGTTTTATATTTTTCGAAAACATCATTCCAATCGGAATCACTGATTGGTGGGATCGTGCCCATGATGGGTTCCCACTCGACCATCGATAGTCCAGATTGGGTTAGGCGAGTGAGTCCGCCAATGATCACCATTACAAACACAAGGAACGTGCAAACAAAGAGCCAGGTCGCCACTGGCCCTTGATTTTCTCCCGGAAGCTTTCCCATAACTTACTTATTCAATCGCTATTAAAACTTGGGTGTAATACATTTCAAAATCCGACCTTATCGCGGCCTTTTAGTTTCAACATTTTTCGAGCTTCGTCAGGCGTTGCAGTATCGAGGCCAAGCTCTTCTAGGATACGTTTGATTTTGGATACTTGCTCCGCATTCGATTCGGCCAGTTTTCCGCGACCACCCCAAAGGCTATCCTCCAAGCCCACACGAACGTTGCCACCCATGACTGCCGATTGTACTGCGGCGTACATTTGGCTTCGACCTCCGCCTAGTACAGACCAGAAATAATCATCGCCAAAGAGTCGATCTGCTGTTCGTTTCATATGCATGACATCCTCAGGGTGCGGGCCAATTCCTCCGCGGATTCCAAATACGGATTGGATTAGGAACGGAGGTTTGATGAGTCCGCGATCTACAAAGTGTGCAGCCGTGTAAAGATGACCAATGTCGTAACACTCGATTTCAAAACGGGTGTCATTACTACCGCACGACTCGAGAATAAACGCGATGTCTTTAAACGTATTTTTAAAGATACGATCATCAGAGGTCTCAAGGTAGGGGCGTTCCCAATCGTACTTAAAGTCCTTAAACCGGTTGAGCATTTCATAAAGACCAAAGTTCATCGATCCCATGTTAAGCGAAGCAACCTCAGGCTTTAATTGCAATGCCGGCTGTAAGCGCTCTTCGATACTCATCGTTGGTGCGCCGCCGGTGGTGATGTTGATAACCACGTCACTGCTTTTCGCAATGGTTGGCAGAAACTTTCGGAACATGTCTGGGTCTTGCGTGGGGCGTCCATCGTTTGGGTCGCGCGCATGCAAGTGTACGATCGCAGCTCCCGCCTGAGCGGCACCGATTGCCGCATCCGCGATTTCCTCTGGCGTTACAGGGAGCGCGGGAGACATGGACGGGGTGTGAATGGAGCCAGTCACGGCACAAGTGATCATTACTTTATTAGCCATAAAATTCTCTACGTCTGTTTGTGGTTATTTGACAAGAAGACTAACACAAAGCAGCCGAGATCTTGATCTCGGCTGCAAAGTGTTAACGCGTTTGATTAACCTCTCTTGTGAGCTACTAGTGCCATCAGTTTTTTGTCGCGAATGGCTTCTCGTTCCACATGTTTTTCGTGAGACAAGTATTCTCGACATTGGCTTTCAACCTTTGAAATGAGTGGAGCGTTCCATTCCGAATAATTTACACCACTCATCATTTCAGAAAACGCTTTGCCAAATCGGCCAGCGTAGTCCGCAACACCTTCTGGCGCGTTGAGATCAATCGTTTCAAACGGCCCCATGAATGCCCAACGTAAACCGAGTCCATCTCTCACAGTCTTATCTAAATCTTCCGCACTTACATAATCCTCTCCAACAAGACGCCAAGCTTCTCGAAGGAGCGCGGCTTGAAGACGATTTAAAATGAACCCGGCAACTTCTTTCTTGACGATGATCGGGACTTGTCCCACTCGAGCATGTAGATCATAGGTACGCTTAACAACCGACTCATCTGTCCAGGATGCAGGAGACACCTCCACGATAGGGACTACATGCGGGGGATTAACAGGGTGGGCAACGATACAGCGATTCTTGCCTGAGAGTCCTTCACTAAATAGTGACGTTTGAATGGTGGATGTCGAGCTCGCTAAAATACAACTGGCCGGTGCTACGGCATCCATTTGCTTAAATACTTCGCGTTTCACATCCAATTTTTCTGAGGTGTTTTCCTGAACGTAGTCTGCATTGGACACTGCGTCCTCCAGCGATGACGCTGCGCTGATATTTTTGACGATTTCTTTTGGATTTCCGCTAACGAGTCCCGCTGCTTTCAATTCAACAAGGCCTTCTTCAATTAATCCTATCGCTCGTTCAACGGTCCCATCGACCGCGTCGTAGAGTTTCACTTGGTGCCCAGCCCGTGAGAACACGGTTGCCCAAGCGCGACCAATTAATCCAGATCCAATGACTGCTATTTTCTCCATCTTTCCCCCGTTCAAGTTTTTTGGCTAGCTCTCGTTAGAGAGCTTTTTATTGTCTTTTTCTTTTACCCATTTGCAGCCTGGGCTTTGCAATACTGATCGCTATTCTAACCCTGATATAAACTACGGTTTAACTTTAAAGATGCTTTGCTTCAATGACGATTCCACCTAATAAAATTCTTGCCATCGAGACCTCGAGTGAAATGTGCTCGGTTGCAGCAAGCGTGGGCGATCAAGTGGTTTCCAGGCATGTCATGGCGGGCCAGACGCATTCGCAAATCATCCTTCCCTTGATTGATGAATTGATGGTTGAGCTGGGTATATCCATCAATGAGATTGAGTTGATTGGATTTGGGGCGGGCCCGGGCTCTTTCACCGGTCTACGGATTGGATGCGGGGTCGCACAAGGATTGGGTTTTTCGATTGGATGTCGACTAATCCCCGTGAATTCGATGATTGCGATGGCTCAAATGACAGGCAAAACTAAGATTGTCGTGTGTATCGATGCGCGTATGAAACAGGTCTATAACGGAGCTTATGTTTTTGAGGGTAACCGGTGGATAGAGGTTATTGCTGCCAATGTGTCGAATCCCGATGAGGTGCCACCACTACCTGGTGAAGGGTGGGCTGGTTGTGGTACTGGGTTTCTAGCGTACGCCGAGGTTTTGAGGGGTCAGTACGGAGAAGTGGTGTCATTGGTATCTCAAGAGTTATTTGTACCGAACGCTCTGTCTGTTTTAAAACTCACTGTTTCGGGTTTTGAAGATGGGCTTGCAGTCGAGCCAGAGAACGCATTGCCGCTTTATGTACGAGACAAAGTGGCGTTGACGCTCGAGGAACAAGGCAGGTGATCGAATTCGAAACTGAGAATATTCGAATCCGCCCGATGAGCTTGGATGATCTCGCCGAGATCGAGGAAATTGAGAAAGCCGTATATACACATCCTTGGACGATGGGTAATTTTTCAGATTCGTTGGCGAGTGGTTACGATTGTCTCGTTTGTCAACTACAAGAGAAGGTCATAGGTTATGCCGTGCAAATGCTCGCTGTCGGTGAAAGTCAAATTTTGAATATCACGTTAGGTAGCGAGTTCCAGAGACTCGGATATGGACGCGCTTTACTTGAAAGGCTGGTCGCGCATGCCAGAGATCATGATGCTACTGTGATGCTTTTAGAAGTTAGAGAATCGAATAAACCAGCAATTGGCTTTTATGAGGCGATGGGATTTACAAGAAATGGGCGAAGACCCAATTACTATCAAATCGCTCAGGGTCGAGAGGATGCGGTTTTGATGGAAAGAGCAGTATGAGCACGCGCGAGGAAATATTATTTGAGCTTGGAATTACTCCGCGCTGGAAACTAAGAGACGTCGCGGAGATTGAGTCGAGTGAAGAGACCTCATCTAGCGAGGATCTGCATAAAGGCGCAATTTCTTCGAATGCGTCAGGTGACTGGAGCGAACTAAAAACAACCATTGAGTCCTGTGATCGGTGTAAGCTCTGTGAGAGCAGAAAAAAGGTTGTTGTCGGCGTTGGCGATCCGGCTGCCAATTGGTTATTTATAGGAGAGGGACCTGGAGCCGAGGAGGACGAACGTGGCGAGCCATTTGTCGGGAGGGCAGGACAGTTACTGGACAATATGCTGCTCGCAATGCGCTTAAATAGAAGAGAGAATGTCTACATTGCGAATGTTGTGAAATGCCGGCCTCCGGGAAATCGTAATCCAGAACCAGACGAAGTCGATGCATGCTCGAGTTTTTTGGATCAACAAATTGATTTGATTGCGCCCCAGGTGATCGTATTGCTCGGAAAGGTGGCGGCCCATCGGGTTATTGGAGGGGATGGAACGCTTGCGAGTTATCGCGGTGTCGAGCATCGTTATAAAAATATTTCTACCGTGGTGACTTATCATCCCGCGTACTTGTTGCGTAACCAGTTAGATAAGGCAAAGGCGTGGAAAGATTTATGTTTTGCAATGGATTTGATGGATAAAAAAATAGAGCAGCGAAAATAGATTATTAATGGCGAGACCACTCACAGCAGAAATCAATCTGAATGCCTTGAAGCATAATGCTGCGGCTGCTAAGACGCGTTGCCTAGGTGCGCGTTTATTTGGAGTCGTGAAAGCGGATGCCTACGGTCACGGGTTACAGCGTGTCATTCCCGCACTTAATGGACTGGATGGATTCTCTGTAATTGAAATTGAGTCGGCATCGTTCATCAGGGATCAGGGGGACTTGCGGCGAATTCTCTTACTCGAGGGAGTTTTTGATAGTGCCGAACTTCAGGAAGCATCGGTCCGCCAGTTTGATTTGGTGGTTCATGCGGTTGAGCAATCGCGGATGTTAGTAGCAGCAAAGCTCAGTAAGCCCCTAAATATTTTCTTAAAAGTTAATACCGGGATGAATCGGCTGGGGATCTCGTTGGGTCTTGTGGAAGAACAGCTCGCAACTTTGCGATCGAGTCGCAATGTTCGAGATATCGTTTTGATGACGCATTTTGCGGACGCGGATGGTGAGAGCGGAGTATCGTGGCAAGCGGATCTCATCAAAGAAATAGCAAAAAAACATAACTTATCATTATCTTTATCAAATTCCGCTTCATTGATTCGTTTTGGTGGTGAGAATGAGGCTTGGGTGAGACCTGGCATCATGCTCTATGGGGCATCACCAATTAACGGGGTTTCCGCTGAGAGTTTGAATCTCAAGCCTGCGATGACGCTTCGTTCTGAAATTATCGGTATACAAAATCTCGAGAAAGGCGATACTGTGGGGTATGGGCGAACCTATCGAGCAACCGAGCGTCAGCGAATCGCAATCGTAGCAGGAGGGTATGGAGATGGATATCCGCGCAGTGCGCCCACCGGTACTCCAGTATTAGTCGATGGGGTGCGATCGAAGTTAATTGGGCGCGTGTCGATGGATACGCTTCAGGTCGATATTACGCATATTGATCATGCAAAGATTGGAACGAGAGTGGTGCTGTGGGGCGATGGCCTGCCGGTAGAAGAGGTTGCAACGTCGGCTGGTACTATTTCCTATGAACTTCTAACACGTGTGAATCGCCGTGTGCGATTTAATTTGTGTTGATATGGCTAAAGCGCGAACAGTTTACGTATGTACGGATTGTGGTGGGCAGACGCAAAAATGGGCGGGCCAGTGTCCACACTGTCAAAGTTGGAACACGCTTACTGAGACAGTTGCTGAAAAAGAAACAGCATCGAGATATCAGCCGCTTAATAAAAATACCGAGCTTGTGCGTTTAGAAAATGTAGACGCAGCTGAAGAGGCCCGCTACCTGACTGGAATTTCGGAGTTGGATCGCTCACTTGGTGGCGGGTTGGTTCAAGGTGGTGTTGTGCTGATTGGTGGGGATCCAGGTATCGGCAAGTCCACCCTGTTACTGCAGGCGCTCATCGAAATGAGTGATCGTCACAAGGTTATTTACGTTAGTGGTGAGGAGTCTGCACAACAGATCGGACTTCGTGCGAAAAGACTGCAAATTCAGTCCCAACGCTTGGATCTACTATCGGAAATTCAACTCGAACGTATTCTCGCAGTTATCGGAAAAAATAAGCCCGATGTCGTAGTGGTCGACTCGATTCAAACCATTTATTCCGAGGCGCTTCAATCTGCTCCAGGAAGTGTCGCGCAGGTAAGGGAGTGTGCGGCTCAATTGACTCGGTTTGCGAAGTCAAGCAACACGACTTTGGTGTTGGTTGGACATGTTACGAAAGAAGGCGCAATCGCGGGCCCTCGAGTTCTCGAGCACATTGTAGATACCGTGTTGTATTTCGAGGGAGATACCCACTCCAGCTTTAGATTGGTGCGAGCCATCAAGAACCGGTTTGGAGCGGTTAATGAGCTCGGTGTATTTGCGATGACGGATCGAGGGCTTAAGGGTGTGTCGAATCCGTCGGCATTGTTTTTGTCGCAGCACGATCGACAGGTTTCGGGATCTATCGTAATGGTTACACAAGAGGGTACGCGACCGTTACTGGTTGAGCTGCAAGCGCTCGTGGATGAATCCCACTCGCCTAATTCACGACGATTAACGGTTGGTCTTGAGCAAAATAGGCTTGCGATGTTGCTAGCGGTTCTACATCGTCATGCGGGTATTGCTGCGTTTGACCAAGATGTATTTATTAATGCCGTTGGGGGTGTAAAAATTAACGAACCTGCAGCGGACTTACCCATGTTATTGGCAATTGTTTCCTCTCTCAAAGGCAAACCGGTTCGAGATAAAACGGTAGCGTTTGGTGAAATCGGTCTAGCGGGTGAGGTGCGACCGGTGCAGCGTGGTGTTGATCGATTAAAGGAGGCAGCTAAATTGGGGTTTAAGTCGGCGATCGTGCCAAAGGCAAATGCACCCAAAACGAAATCAAAGGATATTCAAGTGATTCCAGTCGATCATGTTAGTCAGGCAATCGATATTGCGTTTAATCACTAAGACGTAGAAAGACACTTTTAATGCCGCTCAGTCCGTACGACACAAATCTTGATAAAAACGCTGGCAACTTTGCCGCGTTATCTCCGCTGTCGCTCATCAAGTGGGCATCGGACGTATACCCTGATCGACTTGCGGTTATTTATGATGACTATCGATCGACTTGGCGTCAAACCTATGATCGATGTAAGCAGTTTGCCTCAGCTTTATCCAAGCTTGGTATATCAAGGGGGGACACGGTTGCAATCATTTGTCCGAACACCCCCGCGATGTTTGAAGCGCATTACGCGATTCCGATGACCGGCGCCGTTATCAATGCACTCAACACACGACTTGATGCTGCTGCGATTGCTTTTATGCTCGAGCATGGCGAAGCAAAAGTGGTGTTTGTTGATGCCGAGTTTTCTGAAGTGATGGCAGATGCGTTAAGTCGGCTCAATAAAAAACCGGTCGTAATCGATATTGAGGACAGAAATGTTAATGATTCGAATCCGATTGGAACGATTGGTTACGAGCAGTTTTTAAAAAGTGGGGACCCGAATTACGATTGGAGCTTACCCGATGATGAGTGGGATGCGATCGCGCTCTCTTACACCTCTGGAACAACCGGGGACCCTAAAGGCGTAGTCACCCATCACCGCGGTGCCTACCTAAATGCGCTCGGAAACATCGTCACGTGGCCGATGCCACATTTTCCGAGGTACCTTTGGACCTTACCAATGTTTCATTGTAATGGTTGGTGTTTTCCGTGGACGGTTGCAGCGGTCGTCGGGACAAATGTTTGTCTGCGTCGCGTGGATCCGGGTGTGATTTTTCCGCTCATCAAAGAACACAACGTGAGCCATATGTGTGGAGCGCCGATCGTATACAACATGTTAATCAATGCGCCCGAGGCGTTACGCGATGGTATTTTGCATAGGGTAAAGGGGATGATCGCTGGTGCCGCGCCCCCAAAAGCGGTTATCGAAGGAGCAGAAAAAATCGGAATCGATCTGACTCATGTGTATGGCCTCACTGAAGTTTATGGCCCTGCTTCAGTGTGCGCGCAGCATCCCGAATGGGAAGAGCAAGGTGTCGATACTCGAGTTCAAAAAAATGGACGTCAAGGCGTGCGATACATTGTGCAGGAGGGAATGGATGTGCTTGATCCAGAGACTTTGCAGCCAGTTCCAAGAGATGGAGAGACGATTGGCGAGATTTTCTTTCGAGGAAATATTGTCATGAAAGGGTACCTTAAAAACCCCAAAGCAACTCAAGCCGCGTTCGAAGGGGGTTGGTTTCACACGGGCGATCTGGCCGTGATTGACCAAGAGGGTTACGTCAAAATTAAGGATCGATCTAAAGACATCATTATTTCTGGTGGTGAAAATATTTCGACAATTGAAATTGAAGATGTTTTGTTTACCCATCCCAACGTATTGGCAGCTGCGGTTGTCGCGAAAGCGGACGAAAAATGGGGGGAAGTCCCATGCGCTTTTGTTGAGTTAAAAAATGCTGACATCGAAACAACGGAAACTGAGATTATTGATTTTTGCAGGGAACGTATGGCGCGTTTCAAGTGTCCGAAAGCAGTTGTTTTTGGTTCTTTACCGAAAACATCTACTGGCAAAATCCAGAAAAACGTGCTTCGAGAGCGTTTGTTATCGCAAAGCTAATCGCGTTCTAACGATATCGCCTTTTTGTATAAGCCGGATTGAGGCAAAAACTGCTGCAGTGCGGTAAACTATCATGTTTATTTTGGTCCAAATTGATATTTAAAACGATAGGTTAGGTAAAAACCATGAAGGTGTTAGTCCCAGTTAAGCGCGTTGTCGATTACAACGTCAAAGTCCGTGTGAAATCTGATAACTCGGGTGTCGAGATTGCGAACGTCAAAATGTCCATGAACCCGTTTGATGAAATCGCAGTAGAGGAGGCTGTTCGGCTTAAAGAGGCGGGGGTGGTGACAGAAATTGTGGCGGTTTCAATTGGGGTCACAGCTTGTCAAGAAACGTTGAGAACCGCGTTGGCACTCGGTGCCGATCGAGCTTACTTAGTCGAGACGAATGAGGAGACACAACCGCTTGGGGTTGCGAAAGTCCTAGAAAAACTTGTCGAGAAAGAAGATCCCAAAATGGTCATCATGGGGAAGCAAGCCATCGATGATGATTTCAACCAGACCGGGCAAATGCTTGCTGCGAAGCTTGGTTGGGCGCAGGCAACATTTGCTTCAAAGGTGACTGTAAATGGTGAGGAAGCTCAGGTTACGCGAGAAATCGATGGTGGCCTCGAGACCATCTCGGTGAAATTGCCTGCAATTGTGACAACAGATTTGCGTCTTAATGAGCCGCGCTATGTGACGCTCCCAAATATCATGAAGGCGAAGAAAAAGCCGATTGAGACGCTCACCCCAGATGCGCTCGGTGTCGATGTGGCTCCCAGGATTAAAACGGTCAAAGTGGTGGAGCCACCGGTTAGAAGTGCGGGTCAAAAAGTAGCGAGCGTTGAAGCGTTAGTCGATAAACTAAAAAATGAAGCGAAGGTGATTTAATGGGTATTCTTATCTTAGCGGAGCACGACAACAACAGTATCCGACCAGCTGTTCTTAACACTGTCACGGCAGCGCAGAAGATTGGTGGTGAGCTTCACGTAGTGGTAGTAGGGCATGGGTGTCGCGGTGCTGCTGAGCAAGCTGCAAAAATTAACGGAGTGGCAAAAGTTATTGTGATTGAGAGCGAAGCTTGTGCGCATCCGCTGGCAGAGGAAGTTGCTAATGTGATCGTGCCATTGGCTAAAGGGTATTCGCACGTTCTTGCACCGGCGACCAGTTTTGGGAAAAACGTGATGCCGCGAGTCGCTGCAATGCTTGATGTGGCGCAGATCTCGGATATCACGGCTATTGAGAGCGAGGACACATTCGTTCGGCCGATTTATGCTGGCAATGCTCTTGCAACGGTGCAGTCCTCCGATGCGATCAAGGTGATTACCGTTCGATCAACTGGATTTGATGCGGCGAGTGGGGAGGGTGGGTCTGCTTCAATTGAAGATGGAGCAACGCAAACTCCAACTGGGCTTTCCAGTTTAGTTGGTCAAGAGTTAACCAAATCTGCAAGACCAGAATTAACAGCAGCGCGGATTATTGTCTCGGGTGGTCGCGGTATGGGTAGCGGAGAAAATTTCGCTATGCTTGAGCAGCTTGCCGATAAGCTCGGCGCAGCCGTCGGCGCTTCTCGCGCGGCGGTGGATTCTGGATTTGTACCAAACGATTATCAAGTCGGTCAAACCGGAAAAGTGGTAGCCCCCGAACTATATATTGCTGTAGGGATCTCTGGTGCGATTCAGCACCTGGCTGGTATGAAGGATAGCAAAGTCATCGTTGCCATTAATAAGGATGAAGAGGCGCCAATTTTTCAGGTGGCCGACTATGGCTTGGTAGGAGATTTGTTCGAAGTCATACCGCAACTCACGGATTCGATCTAACGAGCGGTTTAAGTAAAAAAGGAATCGTAATGTCTGTTTATCAAGCTCCTTTAGAGGATATGCAATTTGTGGTTAACGAATTGGTTGGCCTAGAGGAAATTCAGCGTTTACCTGGATGTGAAGAGGTGAGTGCAGATTTGGTTGGTGCAATCGTCGAGGAAGCTGGAAAATTTGCGACGGGAGTATTGGATCCCCTCAATTGGCCCGGTGATCAAGCGGGAGCCAAACTTGAAAATCACGAGGTTACGCCAGCGCCTGGTTTTGCAGAAGCGTACAAACAATTCTCTGAAGCCGGTTGGGGTGGGTTGGTTAATGATCCGAAATGGGGTGGTCAAGGGTTGCCGCATACAGTGGGAGTTCTGACCTCTGAGATGTGGAACGCTGCGTGTATGTCGTTTGCACTTTGTCCGATGCTAACGGCCGGTGCGATTCAAGCAATCAAGAGACACGGAACTCCAGAGCAACAACATGCGTATTTGCCTAAGTTGGTGAGTGGAGAGTGGTCTGGGACGATGAACCTCACAGAACCTCAAGCAGGATCGGATCTATCGGCTGTCCGCTCTAGGGCCGTTCCCGAGGGAGATCATTATCGAATTTATGGAACGAAGATTTACATTACCTGGGGCGAGCACAACATGGCGAGCAATATTGTTCACTTGGTGCTCGCGAGAACTCCAGATGCCCCCGAGGGCGTGAAGGGAATCTCTTTATTTGTAGTACCGAAATACTTGGTTAACGAAGATGGAAGCCTCGGGGAGCGAAACGATGTGAAGTGCGTCTCGATTGAGCACAAACTGGGGATTCATGCGAGCCCGACCTGCGTAATGGCTTATGGAGATGGTGACGGGGCAATTGGTTATTTAGTCGGGGAAGAGAATCGTGGATTGCAGTACATGTTCACCATGATGAATTTTGCTCGCTTAGAAGTTGGTATTGAGGGTGTGGCGATTGCAGAGCGTGCTTATCAACGAGCGGCTGAGTACGCGAAGGGCAGGGTTCAGGGCCGAAAGATTGGCGACAAAGTGGGAGATAGAGTTTCCATCATTCATCATCCTGACGTTCGCCGTATGCTCTTAACCATGAAGTCTCAAGTGGAAGCTATGCGCGCTTTGGCGGTGCAGGCTTGTTCCTATCTTGATCGCGCGCTTCATCACGAGGATGCCGGTGAAAAACTCAAGTATCAAAATTTATTTGATCTTTTAACGCCTGTGGTCAAGGGTTGGAGCACGGAACAATCAATTGAAATCGCGTCTCTTGGAGTGCAAATCCATGGGGGGATGGGTTTCGTTGAAGAAACCGGTGCTGCCCAGCATTTGCGTGATGCTCGTATTACGACGATCTACGAGGGAACCACCGGAATTCAGGCGAATGACTTGATGGGACGAAAGATCGCTTTTGAAAAAGGCGTGACTGCACTTGCTCTCATCGATGAGATGTATCAGCTTAAGTCTGAACTCAGTCAATTTGCGGATCATCCTGGAATAACGGTTATTGCCAAGAAATTCAATGACGCGCTCGATGCGTTGAAGGAATCGGTGGATTGGTCAGTAGCAAACTATGTTGAAAGCGCGGAAGCCGCCTCAGCTGGAGCTGTACCATTATTGCGGTTATTTGGTGTGGTTTGCGGTGCCTGGATGATGGCGCGAGCCGCGGTGATTGCAAAACGTCAGTTAGATAGCGGCGCCAGTAACGAAAAGTTTTACCGTGGAAAAATGGCGACCGCTCGATTCTACGTTGAAAATATCTTACCTACTGCGTTTACGTTTAGAGATCAAATTGTCGGGGGCTCGAAGACGATTCTGGCGCTCGATGAAAGTTATTTCTAACTGCTGCTGAAATTACCGAGATGTCTGAGTCAATCTCACTTCCGATCGATAAAGATCCCACACTACGCGTGGTTCCGATGCCATCGGACGCAAACTACAGTGGTGATATTTTTGGTGGCTGGATTATGTCTCAGGTGGACATTGCTGGGAGTATTCCGGCTGCGCAATTGGCAAAGGGACGTATCGTCACCATCGCAGTTAATTCTTTCCTCTTCAAACAACCCGTGATGATCGGTGATCTCGTTAGTTTTTATGCGGATGTTGTGAAGGTTGGTAATACGTCGATCACCGTTGATGTTGAAGTATTCGCACAGCGCAGGTCTTTACATGAAATCGTAAAGGTGACCGAAGCGACGTTAACGTATGTCGCGGTCGATGAAAACCGAAAACCGCGAGTAATCAATCGTTCCAAGTAATGCAATCGGTTCGTAAATTTTTCCTAGTTTCCTCATTTGTTTTGTTCCCGCTAATCACTTTGGGCGCATCGCCTGAAGGTGTTTGGAAAACCATTGATGATGAAACCGGAAAAGAGCGATCGTTTGTAGAGTTACGGGTGGTTGATGGAGAGCTCACTGGAGTCATCAAAGATATTATTCCTCTCCCTGGGGATAATCCCGACCAACTTTGCGATAAATGCAGGGGAGAGCTGAAGGACCAACCCGTAGTCGGTATGCGCATTATTTGGGGGTTGACCGAGGAAGATGGTGTATGGTCTGGCGGACTCGTTCTGGATCCCAAGGATGGAAAGATTTATAAGTGCAAGATTACCCCATCCGAGGATGGGCGCTCTCTTGAGGTTCGTGGATATCTAGGTGTGTCCATTTTCGGTCGATCGCAGACCTGGTACAAGGCACCCTAGTTACATGTTGGGATAGTTTGGACCACCTCCACCCTCGGGTGGAACCCAATTGATATTTTGCGTTGGATCCTTGATGTCGCACGTTTTGCAATGAACGCAATTCTGCGCGTTTATCTGGAGCCTCGGCCCATTCGCCTCGTTGACAATTTCGTATACTCCGGCCGGGCAGTAGCGCGACTCGGGTGAGTTGAACCGGGCTAAATTGACATTGATCGCTTGATCCGGATTTTTTAGTTGTAAATGGCAACGCTGATTCTCTTCATGATTCGTGTTCGATATAAACACAGAAGAGAGTCGATCAAAGGTCAACACTCCGTCTGGTTTTGGATACTCGATTGGCTTAGCTTGTTTTGCTGGCATTAACTGCGAGTGATCAGCGTGATGCTTGAGCGTCCAGGGAGCGCGACCTCTCAAAAGATACGTATCAATTGCAGAGTAGAGCATTCCGGCCCAGAAACCCCAGCGAAATGCTGGCCGAATATTTCGAACCGAGAATAATTCAGGCCACAGCCAAGATCTTTTGATTCGATCGAAGTAATCTTCGCTACTAAAAGTCTGGTCAGTTGCATACTGAGAAAAAATCGATTCCGCAGCGAGCATTCCCGACTTCATTGCGGTATGCGTTCCCTTGATTTTTGGGACATTTAGAAACCCTGCGGTGTCTCCTATTAGTGTTCCTCCGCCAAACGTGAGTTTAGGAAGCGATTGAACCCCACCTTCTGAGATTGCTCGCGCGCCATAGGAAATTCGTCGTGCCCCAGCGAATGTGTCTCGAATATCAGGATGCGTTTTAAACCGTTGAAATTCTTCGAATGGGGAGAGATGGGGATTCTTGTAATCAAGACCCACAACAAACCCGACGGCGACTTGATTGTTTTCTAAGTGATAAAGAAACGACCCACCATAAGTTGCCGTATCAAGGGGCCATCCAACGGAGTGTACGACTAAGCCCGCTTGGTGTTTGGCGGGGTCCACTTCCCATAACTCTTTTATGCCGATCCCATAGGTCTGAGGATTTGCATTTTCTCTGAGGTTAAATTTTTCAAAAAGCGTTTTGGTAAGTGACCCTCGGCAACCTTCCGCAAAAACCGTATGTTTTGCGTGAAGCTCGATCCCTCGCTGGAACGAATCCAACTGTTCGCCGTTTTTTCCAATTCCCATATCACCGGTCGCAATACCTTTGACGCGACCTTCATCGTCATACAGCACCTCAGAAGCCGCAAAACCTGGGTAAATTTCTACTCCAAGGGATTCAGCTTGCTCGCCAAGCCAGCGGACTACGTTACCCAAACTCACAATGTAGTTACCGTGGTTATTCATTGCCGGCGGGGTCGGAAGTTTGTACGACTTATTAGGCGTCAGATAAATAAGTCGATCTTTCGTGACGGGAGTGTTAAGTGGTGCGCCGAGATCTTTCCAATTCGGGAGTAGCTCGTCTAACGCCTTAGTTTCAATTACTGCCCCCGATAACGTATGGGCACCCACTTCAGAACCTTTTTCAACGACGCAAACGTTGATATCAATATTTTGTTCTTGGCTTAACTGCTTAAGTTTAATCGCGCACGAAAGCCCTGAAGGCCCAGCTCCGACAACAACAACGTCGTACTCCATTGATTCTCGATCTGACAATTACCACTCCTAGCGTTGTGCAAATTTAATAACGCAATGGTAATGTATTTGCTCGTCTATTTCACTTCTCGGGTTAGGTATTCAGATGGGTGCGTCAGGATTTAACAAGAGCTTTGGAAAATTGGTTCGAGAGGATCGCATGCGAATGCGCTGGGGTGAGATGGATTCGCTTGCGCATATGAACAATGTTTCTTATATGCGTTACTTCGAGGAAGCACGTATCGCGTGGTTTAATGAGTTGCCGATTGAGTATCACCCGAAAGCGGAAGGGCCAATTTTAGGAACGATTACGTGTAAGTATTTGAAGCCAGCAATTTATCCCTGTGATTTTCGGATCAAGACATACGTGGGTGGGATGGGTAGTCGTAGCTTCAAAATGTGGCATGAGTTAATTGATGCTGAAAATCCAGACGTCAGTTATTCAGAGGCCGAGGCGATACTTGTTTGGGCCGATATCGGTGAGGGTGCATCGCGCCCACTTCCAGAATGGCTCAAGTCGATCATTCAAGATGAGTGATCGAAAGTTTGTCCAGATATAGTTTTGCTTTCAGAGGATAGCAACCAAACGTAGAGTGGGATGATTGATTCAATTGGGGGTAGTTTCTCTCGATCTTCTCCTGGATGGGTTTTTGATCGCATCGGTGAATTAATCGGACCTGGAACCACAATATTTACCCGGAGATTCTGTTCCGTGTGTAATTCGTTGTGCTGGAGTTTGGCATAAGCCTCGAGAGCAGCTTTCGTGACTGCATATCCGCCCCAAAAATTATCGAGCGTCCTTGCGTGGTGGTCAGAGGTGATTACGATTGATGCCGAGTCAGACTGCGATAGAGATGGTAGTAGCGCTTGATTTAAGCCAAATACACTTGAGACATTGATGCGAAATAAGTCCTCCCACTGTTTGGTGGTTTGAGAATGCAGAGGGCCTAGATCGGACACCATATTCGCGCAATGAACAATCCCGTCAAGTTTTCCCGTCGCTCTTGATACGACCGTTTGTATATTCTTGAATTCACCAGCGCTTGCAGTGGATAGATCGAGCGGCAACAAGAACGGTTCGGGAAGTTTTAATGCTGTTATCGCGTCGTATAGTTTA
>JAURFP010000002.1 GCA_030834275.1 Burkholderiales bacterium
TTAATTTTGGGCGCAATCACACCCATCATTGGGGTATGGTGTTTTCAACTCGATGGGATTTTCATTGGCGCCACTTTTTCTCGAGAAATGCGAAACAGTATGTTGCTCTCCACTGCTTTGTTCTTACTGCTTTGGATTTTCTTAAGTCGTTACGGAAACGTAGGGTTATGGCTTGCCTTCATATCCCACTTTATTCTTCGAGCGATTACGCTTTTAGCGTATCTACCACGCATCAAAAGGTCTTTGAAAACGGTTAGCTAGACATCTACGTTTGTTTTCTCGCCCCGCATCTTCGCGATGATCGTTGCACATACCGCGTCACCCCATATATTGACGCTAGTGCGGCACATATCTAGCACTCGGTCGAAAACCAACAGCACGCCGATCGCCTCGACCGGAAGACCCACTGCTCCAAGAATAATCGCAATCGCAACCAAAGATGCCGATGGAACCCCTGCCACTCCAATCGACGTGAGAAGTGCAACCACTACAATCGTGAATTGAATCCCGAGGCTTAGGTCCAGTCCATACGCTTGCGCGATGAACATCGCAGCTGCGCACTCATAGAGTGCAGTGCCATTCATGTTGACCGTCGCGCCAAGCGGTAACACAAAACTGGAAATACTGTTTGACACACCAACATTATTTTCTAAACTTCGCATCGTTACCGGAAGGGTTGCTGACGAGGATGCCGTGGAAAAGGCTGTGAGCATCGCTGGAGACACTGCCTTAATCGTTGCGTAAGGTTTAACTTTTCCTACATAGCGAAGCAGCAATGGCAGTATTACCAATGCGTGTACACAGAGTGCTGCAAAAACAGTTAAGGAAAATATAGCCAGGGGTTTTGCCGCTGCGAACCCCGTCTTTGCTATAACTCCAGCTACAAGCCCAAAAACGCCAATCGGCGCAAACTTCATAATCCATTCCGTCATACTCATCATGACTTGGAATGTTGCCTCCCAGAAACGAGAGAAAGAATCACGTAAGTTATCAGGCAACTTAGTGATAAAAAATCCAAACAGCAGTGCAAAGAAAATCAACCCAAGCATCTGTCCCTCAGCTGCTGCTTTAATAATATTCGGTGGCACCATACGAATAAAAATTTCCGCGACATCTCCAGCACCTTTTGTTTCAATCGATGCACCAATTGCTGGGCCATCATCATCGTCTATGGCAAGCAGTTCCCCGACTGGACGGCCATCGAACGTTCCAGGAGAGACTAAATTGATAAGTGCGAGACCAATGAGGATTGCCAATAACGTCGTGGTTGCGTAAAAAACTAACGTTCGAATCCCAATCGCGCCAAGATTTCCCGACGAACCGATTCCTTGCATACCTACTACAATTGAAGAAGCGATCAACGGAACGATGATCATCTTTAAGGCATTTAAAAAAAGTGTTCCGATGTATTCAAAAATAGAAAGATAAGTAACACCAAAGATTGCGGCCTCGTTACCCCCAAATGAAAATTGTTTGACGACAGAACCTGCAACCGCTGCAAGTGCGATTGCTATGAGAATCTGCCAATGCAAAGGTAACTTCCGCATACTTTTCTCCGATCTAATCAATCTTACGTAACCTTAACCCGAGTTTCAGGATTCACAAAATACGGGGCCTCTACTTAATCATCGATCGACTTTAAGAAATCCTCTATGAGCGTTCCCTCAGCTCGGATTACATGCTCGGTCGCTGGGAATGTTCCGCTCTGAACATCGCGGATGAAATCCTTAAACCCCCCAACCCGTTCTTTGTGGAGCTGCTCTTTTAATTCGTAAATTTTCCGGTATTGCTTTGAGTGTCTTGGATAGGGCGGTCGATTATTTCCCAGAATGTCCTCTGCAAACAAAAACTGGATGTCTCCTCCTTTTCCGCCCCCAATCGAAGAAGTAAGCAGCGTCGTTCGCTTACTGATTTCTATCAAAAGCTCCTCTGGTATCACCTCTACTTCTACCGCATACGCTCCGGCATCTTCTAAAATTTTGATTTCTTCATATACCCATCGCGCTTCTTCGAGCGTTTTACCCACCGCTCGTAGTCCCCCGGTCCAAGTGCTTTTTCTCGGCACCAAACCCGCATGGCCTTGCACGGGCACTCCTGCCTCTGCAGCCACACTTATAAAACGTGGGGACCACTGACACATGATTGCATCTGCACCAAGCTCCATTGCGGTGTAAGCCAAACGAACCGCTTCGGTTTCACTGGCCGCAGCCACGAGAGGAACAGAGAAAGCCATGAAGGTCTTCGGTGCGGCATCGCGAATTGCTTTTGCCAAATGCGGCTGCTTTGGATCGAAACGAACTTTCATCGTATCAATTCCTGCTTCCTCGGCGGCCGCAGCCTCTTCTGGGGAGAATGGGAGCGTTTCACATAACACTCGCTTACCCTTCGCGTCTCTTAAATCTTTCACCGTGTAATTCCGAACGCCGTAAGCGCCCCCCAAGGTCATAATGCGTTTCAATCCTTCTTTGGTTGCCTCCCGCGAAGGAATTCCGCCATCTCCAGTTGCATGACTTGCCATCGATATTTCTCCTATCCGTCTTTTTTAATTACAAAAGGGGCACGCCCCTTAGATTCCCGTAAACGATTTATCGGTACGAGAATCGTCGGTGTCTGTAGCAGTTTAGCAATGAGTCTTTTTTTACCAGGCAGATTCGTGAGGACCAGCCCAATTAATATAGCGAGTAACCCCGGGCCCGGTAAAAACAACATCAAAATCCCAAGCACCAAAAGGAGTACCCCAACAATATTTTTTAGCGCAAAGACGAGAAGTTGTTTAATCGATCTTCGGGTAACTAGACTAGCGCTGTCATTTACCAAAAAATAATCTACGGGCAGACGAACCAACACCCAGGGCATCATGAGCAAGCTAGCAATAAAAGCAATGAAAGAAATCGTCGCTACCCAAACGACGATTTCCTGATTGTTCGCTAGCCAATTCATGATTAGATCCAACTTCATAACAACTCTGCCAGTAAAAAACGTACGTTATTTTCTGCTAACACTTAATAGATAAGAAAGGGGTCTCTTTCAGCTTTCCACTCCATCTCATCGATTGCCACTTGCTCGTACAAGTCTGCTAAAGACGATTCTCCATCATCAACCCAATCGCGTAGCAATGGGCTACCGTTAATTAGGTCAATCGCTAATCGGTCATGCTCGTACTCATAGGCAAACGAGCGCCACAAATCAAATGAAGGAGATAACGTTTTTATCGCTTTAAAGGCTACCGCCATTAAGCGCCAGGGATTGAAATGGTCAGGGTTATAGAACGCGTCATTATCGACATGAATTTGGATCCCTTCGCAGAGTTCACCCGCGTGTTTATTAAATGTCGGTTCAAACCAGCATTGACGCAAATGACAACCCGCCGAGATGTTGGGATCAATTGCCAACATTTTTTCAACAAGTTTTTTTGCCTCTATTCCTGGGGCGCCAAATAATTCCAAGGGTCGCGTAGTCCCCCTGCCCTCCGATAAGGTAGTTCCCTCAAGCATGACGGTTCCGGGGTAACACCGCGCCATTGATAAATTCGGCGCATTCGGACTCGGGTTTATCCAAGCGCGCTCAAGCGATGGCCACCCAAACCCTGGAGCCGCTTGCGGATCCCAATCACGCATTTCGATAATTTTTAAATCAACGTCAATCTTATTTTTATCTACAAACCAACGCGCCAACTCTCCCATGGTCATTCCGTGACGCATCGGTATTGGACCGGCGCCTACAAAACTTTCCCAACCCGATCGCAATTTATATCCCTCTATCCGTCTCCCAATTGGATTGGGGCGATCTAAAACCCAAACGCTTTTTTGCTGTGCGGATGCAGCCTCAAGGACATAGAGAAGTGTTGTAATAAACGTGTAAATTCGGCAACCCAAATCTTGCAGATCAACAAGAATGACATCGAAGTCTTGAAACATCTCATCAGTAGGACGTCGCACCTCCCCGTATAAACTATGGATCGGTATTTGATGGGTCGGATCCACAAAATTGTCGGACTCCACCATATTGTCTTGTTTGTCGCCACGCAATCCATGCTGGGGGCCAAACGCCGAGACGAGCGAAATCCCAGGAATATTAGCTAAGACATCAATGGAGTGGGCGAGTCTTGCGTTAACCGACGCGGGGTGTGCCAAAAGCGAAACCCTTTTACCTCTGAGAGCTTTTTGAAGCTCGACTTCCTCCTCTAATCTTTCAATTCCAAATTTCAACTCAGCTCCCCGGTGCTTGCTCTTTAAAAAAATCTACGTAACTCGTAAATCCGTCTCTATGATGGAAATCAGGATTTCCCCTGGGGAATCGTAACCCGTAATAGCAAAAATTCCCATCTCGTTTTTGAATCACCGCGGTCGGGGAAAAGCTTAGTGACTCCACCGGTCCAAGTACATCTATTACGGGATGAAAGTCGAGATGAGTACTCACGCTTAATTGCTCAGTAGATTGCATCGCAGTCGATACATGTAGTGATATTCCATTAAGGACAGACATGCCCGCACGGTAATTTGAAAAACAATATGCGGCCCAACTCTCTGATGGAGATAGATTGAGCTCGATATATTTGCCGTCTCTTGCCAAAATAAAAAACTCGAAGCAAGTCTCCTTCCAAAGCCCATCTCTACGCATCGCCGCACCAGTGGGCGGATAGAGAACTTGAGTCGTCTCACTTTGCACCGTAAAAGTTATTCCTAGTTGAATGTCCCTCTTCCAAACTCCTTCAAAAACAATATCGATATTCTCTGTCTGAGAGTTGCCCGGGTGCGGTAGTAGTTTGTACGATACACTCATGAGAGCCATTACGAATAAAACACTTTGGTATCAGAGTACATGAAAAGACCGCCTCCGAAAAAATCCCTCGTCAAGAGAGAAATGTTGGAAAGCGATGGCGTTCGTAAGGCAATTGAGGCTGCAGGAGAAAACATCAAACTCTTGAGCCGGGAAGAACTTTCTCAATCACTACACAGGACGATCGAACAGGCGCCAAACAAAAAATCAATTTGGGTTTTCGGGTATGGGTCATTAATTTGGAATCCAATGTTGAATTTCACAAAAAAAGCTTTGGTTACGATTCATGGATATCACCGCGGTTTTTACTTGTGGTCACGAATCAATCGGGGGAACCCCGAAGTTCCTGGTCTAGTGCTCGCGCTGGATCGTGGAGGATCGTGCCGAGGCATGGCATATAAACTTCCAACAAAAACATTCCGAGAGGAACTTGAGATCCTTTGGAGACGCGAGATGCTTGGTCGCGCCTATTCGCCTCGATGGGTCAACATCCAAATCGATGGGGTATCGCAACATGCTCTCACGTTTGTGATCGATAGAGCTTCTGAGGCTTACACGGGAAAGCTTAAGGATAAAGCGATTATCAAAATTATAAAAACCGCAAAAGGACACTACGGCTCCAGCCTAGATTATTTGTACCAAACTGCGGAGAGCTTTCGTGAAAATAATATTACTGATCGAAAAATCTTTAAGCTCGAAGCACAATTGAAAAAATCTTAGCACATCGAAAGTCGGGCTCTATGCTGCGAGACGATTCGAGCGTGCACGAAGCATTAACCAGCCGATGATTAAAATCGTCACAAGATTCCATGAAACCCCATTCACGAATGCCGCGACATATGATCCAGTAATGTCAAAGATATAACCCGACAACCATCCACCCATTGCCATTCCAATTAGCGAGGAAAACATCACCAAGCCCACACGTAAACCCGCTTGTGCTTCTGGGAAATACTCCCTTACAACCAGTGCGTACGCGGGGACGATACCGCCTTGGAATAGACCAAACAAAATTGAAATTACATATAGCGAAGTGATTTGATCACTTAACAAAAATAAGGATAGTGCGAACGCCTGTAAAACATTTCCGATAATCAGCGTTTTTAATCCACCCCACCGATCGGACAGCCACCCAAATGTCATTCGGCTCGCCACACCACAAGCGAGCAGTATTGAAAGCAACTCAGCACCCTTCGCCGGGCCGTAACCAAGATCACTACAAAACGCGACCATATGAACTTGCGGCATAGCCATTGCGATACAACACCCAAAGGCTGCGAAAATAAGTAATCCCTGAAAAAGATTGCGATTACAGTCAATGGTCTTCAGCCGCATAGGAACCACTCCGTCAGTTCCGACTTCGGTCGGCTTCGGTTTGGCTCGGAGCGCAGTAGCCAAAGGAACCATCAGTAAGACTACCAACACCCCGATGATTGTGTGACTCGTTCTCCATCCGTAATCAACAACTAATCGATCCAGCACCAGCGGCCAAAATGCGCCGGCCAAATACTGCCCACTGGCGATAATCCCTACAGCGGCACCACGCCGTACTACGAACCACTTTGAGACGTGAGCTATCACTGGTGCAAAAGTCGTCGACGTGCCAAGTCCAATGAGTAAAGCATGAATGAGACTTAGGACATAGATATTGCGAGATAACGCTGCTAATACATAGCCGATACTCACTAAGACAATTCCGACAATGACCGCCTTGTAAATTCCCCGCTTATCTGAAAATGCACCAAATAGAATTCCTCCTAAACCGTAACCGATCATCGTTAGGGTGTAGGGCAAAGAAGCATCTGCACGACTAATACCAAAGTCCGCCTGGAATGTTGGCAAGAACACGACAACCGACCACATCCCGACCCCAGCGACGATGCAAAAAACGAGAACAATAAAAAGTCGAATCCAGGCGGATCGAGAGTCGGGCTCAATGTATTGTGTAGAAAAAATATTACCCCCTAATGTGTCACTCATCACATTTGATCGATTCAATATCAAAGCAAACAAGGTACAGGAGATTAGCCTATTCTTGCCCTTCTTTTTACGTTAGAGTAAGGCCCAAATTAAAAAAATATTGTTGGAGGAAATTTTGGGAGCGATTGACATCCCAGCAGCAAGGGAGGGCACGCTGCCGTCGATTCTCGTTGATAACGCACGTCAACGTGGAGAAAAAACGGCAATTCGTGAGAAAGCACTCGGTATTTGGCAAAGCTGGACCTGGTCAGAAGCAGCTAAAGAGGTGGAGTGGCTAGCCTGTGGCCTTGCAGAGAAGGGACTTACCCGAGGTAAAAACTTAGCAATCATCGGCCAGAATCGGCCGCGCCTTTATTGGGCATTTGCTGCATCGCAATCTCTCGGTGCCGTACCAGTTCCCTTGTATCAGGATTCCATAGCGAATGAGATGGAGTATGTATTAAATGATGCAGATATCGAGTTTGCAATCGTAGAAGATCAAGAACAAGTCGATAAGTTATTAGAAATACTTCCGCGATGCAGCAAACTCAAGCATATCGTTTATTGTGATCCCAGAGGACTGCGGCATTACGAAAACAAAGAACTGATTAACTACACGGATCTCAGCGACCTTGGGCAGCAGCGAGCAAAAAATAGCCCTGATTTTTTCAAAAGTGAACTCGATCAATGTCGCCCCGATGACGTATCGGTAATTCTCTACACCTCGGGAACAACCAGTAAACCCAAAGGGGTTTGCCTGACTCACCGAGCGTTCGTGGATGTGGCGAATGGGGATATCGGGTTTGACGGCTTTAATGACCGCGGGGAAATTCTCTCCTACCTGCCAATGGCCTGGGTGGGTGATCACCTGTTTTCATATGCTCAGTCACTCGTCGCGGGCTTTACGGTGAACTGCCCGGAGTCCTCTGACACGGTGATGATTGACCTTCGGGAAATCGGTCCGACCTATTACTTCGCGCCACCGAGCGTATTTGAAAACCTGTTGACCCAAGTGACCATTCGTATGGAAGACGCTGGGAAAATAAAACAGTGGCTCTACAAAACATTTATGGGAGTTGCTAATAAGCATGGCCCCAAAATTATGGACGGCGAATCAGTAGGGTTAATCGGTCGCCTCGCGTACTTGTTGGGTAACGCTTTTGTTTACGGGCCACTACGCAATAATCTTGGTATGAACCGTATTAAAGTTGCTTACACCGGTGGGGCAGCAATTGGTCCAGATCTATATCGCTTTTACCGATCGATTGGCATCAACCTCAAACAACTGTATGGCCAAACCGAAACGGTTGCATACGTCTGCAAGCAGCCGAACGGGCAAGCAAAGATCGATTCGGTTGGCGTACCCATGCCAGGAGTAGAAATTAAAATAGCCGATAAGGGGGAAATATTAGTTAAGAGCCCCGGCTTATTGAAGGAATACTATAAAAACGCAGAAGCAACACAAGAGGCGCTGACCTCTGACGGCTACTTCCGCACTGGGGATGCTGGATTTTTTGATGATGATGGGCACCTCAAAATCATTGACCGAGCAAAAGATGTTGGCGCGCTCAACGACAACACGATCTTCGCGCCTCAATTTTTAGAGAACAAACTAAAATTTTTCCCATTCATCAAAGAGGCGGTCTGCTTCGGCGACGGGAAAGACTCGGTGTGCGCTTTCGTTAACATTGAAATGGATGCCGTTGGAAACTGGGCCGAACGTAACGGCTTGGGCTATAGCGGTTACGTGGACCTCGCTGGTAAGGAGGAAGTTTACGATCTGATTGGTGAATGTGTAGCGAAAGTGAATGCGGATTTAGCAAAAGAAGAAAGTCTCGCCGGCTCTGCGATCAAAAGATTCTTGATTTTGCATAAGGAGTTGGACGCCGATGACGATGAACTCACGCGCACTCGGAAAGTTCGCAGGGGATTTATCTCAGAAAAATATGGTGTGCTGGTTGACGCGCTCTATGACGGATCAGACTCGTGCTACATAGAGACGCAGGTTAAATTTGAAGATGGTCGCAGTGGTGCGATCTCGGCAACGCTAAAAATTAGAAATATGGATAACGCAACAGCAAACCAAAGCCAGGGAGTGCAGTAATGGCTGGCGATCGAAGAATAGGCGAGACGATCCTCCGCTTGGATGACATCTGTTTATCGTTTGGCGGAGTAAACGCGCTATCCAATATCAGTATCGATGTGAAAGAGCATGAAATCCTAGCAATCATCGGACCGAATGGGGCAGGAAAAAGCTCGTTATTAAACGTGATTAATGGTGTTTATCATCCAAGTAGTGGGTCGGTCACTTATAAAGGACAAACTCGCAATCAAATGCGTCCGCATGATGCTGCCACACAAGGAATAGCAAGAACGTTTCAAAATATCGCTCTCTTCAAAGGTATGTCTGTTCTGAACAACATCATGACGGGCAGAACTCTAAAAATGAAGGCAGGATTCTTTTGGCAATGTCTGCATTTGGGCAAAGCAAGAAATGAAGAAATCGAGCATCGAAAAAAGGTCGAAGAGATTATCGACTTTTTACAAATTCAGTCCATTCGGAAAACGCCTGTCGGACGCCTTCCCTATGGATTACAAAAACGCGTAGAACTCGGTCGCGCATTAGCCGCGGAGCCAGAGATCCTTCTGCTTGACGAGCCGATGGCAGGAATGAATATCGAAGAAAAAGAAGACATGAGCCGGTTCATATTAGATGTGAACGATGAATTCGGGACAACGATCGTGCTCATTGAACACGACATGGGCGTTGTCATGGATTTGTCGGATCGCGTTGTGGTGCTGGATTATGGAAAAAAAATTGGTGATGGCACTCCTGATGAGGTCAGAAACAATCAGGAAGTAATTGATGCGTACCTTGGGGTTGCGCACTAGAACAACATACATAATGGAGGAATTGCGAAACTAATTCGGATACTTTTAAATTAGTTAGCAAAAAGACAAATGGGATTTTTTGTTGAAGTTTTAATTGGCGGATTAATGGCTGGGGTGCTCTACTCGTTAGTAGCCCTTGGATTTGTGCTGATCTTTAAAGCCTCGGGTGTTTTCAACTTCGCGCAAGGCGCGATGGTTTTATTTGCAGCCCTCACCTTCGTGCGACTCATCGATATTTTGAAAGATACCTTTGCACCAATAATGCTGTCGCTTCTCATTACGATCGCACTGATGGTTGTACTGGCGATGGCAGTAGAAAGATTGGTATTACGCCCGATGGTGAATCAACCTGGTATTTCGCTTTTCATGGCAACCCTTGGGATCGCTTACTTCCTCGACGGATTTGGCCAGACGCTCTGGGGTAGCGATATTTACACGCTCGACATCGGCATTCCGAAAGAGCCACTTATGTTGCTAGAGACGGTGTTTGAGGGTGGAGTACTTGTAGCGAGCGAAGACTTAATCGCAACAGTCGTAGCAGGACTTCTCGTTGTCGTTTTGGCGATCTTTTTCCAAAGAACACGAGTGGGTCGAGCGCTAAGAGCAGTGGCCGACGATCACCAAGCCGCACAATCAATTGGAATTCCACTTAATTACATTTGGGTCGTCGTTTGGACGGTAGCTGGACTTGTTGCTTTGGTCGCTGGAATTATTTGGGGATCCAAACTTGGCGTGCAATTTTCACTCTCTTTAATCGCACTCAAAGCTCTACCCGTATTAATTCTTGGCGGCTTTGAATCGGTATTGGGTGCAATTATTGGAGGACTCATCATTGGCGCTGGTGAGAAACTCTCAGAAATTTATCTTGGACCATATGTTGGTGGCGGAATTGAATATTGGTTTGCATACATGCTCGCACTTTTCTTCCTATTGTTTAGACCTCAAGGTTTGTTTGGTGAGGTTCATATCGATCGTGTGTGATTAAGTCGTAGCTATTTAAGAAAAGAAAAAGAATTATGTTTTATCGAGAGACAGGACAGTTCAAAACTTCATACCAAGCGGATCAGGCGATCTTCCCTATCCGACAAGATCGAATATTTATTTTGATTTGGTTGCTCATCGGATTTGCGGTTATTCCATTAGTCGCAAGCGAATATGCTTTTAGAGCAATTCTGATTCCGGTAACGATCATGGGCCTAGCCGCATTGGGTCTAAATATTCTCGTGGGTTACTGCGGACAGGTGTCACTCGGGACAGGGGCTTTTATGGCCGTGGGAGCTTACGCAGCTTACAACTTTATGATTCGCGTGCCCGAGCTCAATCCTTTGTTTTGTTTTGTATTAGGGGGGCTCACTGCGACTGGTGTAGGAATCTTGTTCGGTATACCAAGCTTACGAATTAAAGGATTTTATTTGGCGGTAGCAACACTTGCGCTTCAGTTCTTCACTGATTGGGCATTTAGTCGTATCGGTTGGTTTACAAACTACACTCCGTCGGGATCCATTGCCGTACAACCCGTTGAGGTGTTCGGGTTCGCGTTCAATACGCCACTGCGTAAATACTTTTTGTGTTTGACTATCTTGTCGATCTTTGCCTTAGTCGCAAAAAATATTGTGCGCGGCAGAATCGGTCGAGCTTGGATGGCCACGAGAGATATGGATGTCGCTGCTGAGATTATTGGTATTCGCCCGATGTATGCCAAACTTTCTGCATTCGCCGTAAGTTCATTTTTCATCGGAATCGCTGGGGCGCTTTGGGCCTACATCTATTTAGGTTCTTGGGAGCCGCTTGCTTTTGATATCAACGTATCCTTTAGTGTGTTGTTCATGGTCATCATCGGTGGACTGGGTTCGATTGTTGGAGGGCTCATGGGCGCTGCATTCATTACCTTACTGCCTTTGATGCTGAATCAACTTCCCAGTGCAATGGGTTTTGAAATATCCACCGCTTTGATCAAGCATTTAGAGATTATGATTTTTGGGGCGTTAATTATTTTCTTCTTAGCAGTCGAGCCACTGGGATTTGCAAGACTTTGGCAAATTGCTAAAGAAAAACTTCGACTATGGCCGTTCCCCCACTAGAGGGATGGGATTTAGCGGAATAACTAGTAGTTAAAAAGAAGCTGTATTTTTAGGAGGATAACAATGGGGTACTCAAAACTGATTAAAGGCTTATTGCTGAGTATGCTTCTCGTGATCGTCGGTTGCGGTCAAAAAGAAGAAGGTACTGGCACTGACACTTCGTCAGATAGTCAAACAAGCTCAAACACAAATAATCAAGCATATGCACCAACGCCAGATGGAAACGAGCAATTCGTTCCTGTGCTTTCTTATCGCACCGGACCCTATGCTCCAAATGGTACTGGCGTTGCAAATGGCTTCGTAGACTATCTCAAGCTCGTTGATGCAAGAGACGGCGGCGTGAATGGTGTTCGTATTTCATTTGAAGAATGTGAGACGGAATACAAAACCGACCGGGGTGTCGAGTGTTACGAGCGTCTGAAAGGTTTAGGGCCAACTGGCGCTACGGTGTTTAATCCAAATTCAACGGGAGTCACGTTCGCGTTAACAGAAAAAACCACAACTGACAAAATTCCACTGATCACGATGGGTTACGGCCGATCAGAGTCTCGGGATGGTAGCGTATTTCCTTGGAACTTCCCGATGATGGGAACGTACTGGACTGCTGCGGATGTACTCGTTCAACACGTTGGAAATCTTAGCGGCGGCCTCGATAAATTAAAGGGTAAAAAAATTGCTTTGGTATATCACGACTCACCGTTTGGAAAAGAGCCGATCCCACTTTTACAAAAACGCTCTGAGATGCATGGATTCAGTCTTACGACCATTCCAGTAACGCACCCAGGTGTTGAACAAAAAGCTGCTTGGTTACAGGTCCGTCAAGACAAACCAGATTACGTTTTCCTATGGGGTTGGGGCGTAATGAACTCGACTTCAATCAAAGAAGCTGCTGCGGTGAGATATCCACGTGAGCAGATGTTTGGTGTGTGGTGGTCTGGTGCAGAGCCTGATGTCACTCCAGCCGGTGATGATTCAATAGGTTACTCGTCTGTCACTTTGCAGCACTCTGCCGGTAGTGATAATCAAGTTCATAAAGATATTTTTAAATATGTGTATGACGCTGGCGCAGGTAGTGGCGACCGTGATCGAGTGGGAGAGGTTCTATATAACCGCGGCATGCTCAACGCAGCGATCGTTGTAGAAGTCATTCGAAACGCTCAGAGCAAGTACGGTCAAAAACCATTAACGGGCGAACAGATTCGTTGGGGTATTGAAAACTTTGAGCTCACACAAGCGCAAATCGACAAGCTCGGTTTAACTGGGATGGTTCAACCGATTAAGCTTTCATGCTCCGATCACGAAGGAACGCGTATCGCTCGAATCCATACTTGGAATGGCAAGACTTGGGAATACAGCTCCGATTGGATTGAGGCAAGTGATGCTGTGATTAAACCGATGGTCGAAACCGCAGCAAGCAACTACGCAAAAGAAAAGAACATCACTCGCGCAAGTTGCGAAAGTTAATTGAGAAAAGCCCTTTAGGATAAAAGCAGGAAAAGAGATGACAGAGCAAGCTGAAAACCGCACATTACTTTCGATTAAGAATATCGAGGTAATTTACGACCATGTCATCCTCGTTCTAAAGGGCGTTTCTCTAGAGGTCGAAGAAGGTTCGATTGTGGCACTCCTTGGTGCAAATGGCGCTGGGAAATCCACAACCCTTAAGGCAATATCCAATCTGCTAAAAGCTGAACGTGGAGATGTTACAAAGGGTTCCGTAGTCTTTGATGATGAACGGATTGATCAACTCAATCCATCCATTGTCGTCAAAAAAGGAATCGTGCAAGTCATGGAAGGCCGGCATTGCTTTGCTCACTTAACGGTTGAAGAAAATCTTCTCACCGGGGCATTCACGCGCTCGGCCTCTCGTGCAGAAATTTCAGAAAGCCTTGAAAAAGTTTATAGCTACTTCCCACGACTCAAGCAACGACGCTCGAGTCTCGCTGGATTCACGTCCGGGGGAGAGCAACAAATGACTGCGGTCGGGCGAGCACTCATGGCCAAACCTCGGATGATTCTCCTTGACGAACCATCGATGGGTTTAGCTCCGCAGATTGTTCAAGAAATTTTTGAAATCGTTGAAGACTTAAATCAAAAAGAGAAGGTGAGCTTTCTCCTGGCTGAACAAAATACGACCGTCGCACTTCGGCATGCCAAATACGGATATATTTTAGAGAACGGCAGAGTGGTCATGGATGGCCCAGCGAAAGACCTAGCCAGTAACGAAGATGTGAAAGAGTTCTATTTAGGCATCTCAACGTCTGGTCGCAAGAGTTTTAGAGACGCGAAACATTACCGCAGAAGAAAACGCTGGCTCGCTTAAGCGACTAGCAAAAATCCTATCTATCGATTGGTATTATCATGACCGACAGTAAACTTTTCTTTGACGAAAACGAAACTCGGTCCGCACAGGATCGAAACAAAGACCTTCTAATCCGATTGCGCGATCAGCTCACGCACGCAAAAGCGAATACCCCCTACTATCGCGAACATTTGAAAGACATGGATGTGGAAAGTATCGGAGATCTTAGTCAACTGGAAAAAATTGCGGTTACCCGGAAATCGGAACTTAAAACTCTTCAAAAAAATAATTTCCCTTTTGGTGGCATGACCGCCGTTCCCACTGGAGAGCTGCAACACGTATTCTTGTCCCCCGGTCCTATCTATGATCCAGAGCCAGGAACTCCAAATTATTGGAGGCTCGCTCGAGCAATGTGGGCCGCGGGAGTGCGGCCAGGAGAAATTGTTTACAACACGTTCTCTTACCACTTCACCCCAGCAGGTTTCATGGTGGATTCAGCTGCCAAAACGATCGGATGTGCAGTGTTTCCCGCTGGGATTGGACAAACCGAGATGCAAGCGCAGACTATTTCCGAGTTGAAGCCGAGTGTTTATGCAGGAACTCCCTCTTTCCTTAAGATTATTTTAGAAAAAGCGGACGAGCTAAACCTTGACGTTTCATCGATCAACAAGGCACTGGTTTCCGGTGAAGCGCTTCTTCCTGCGACTCGGAAATTTTTCTCAGACCGGAAAATCGAAACAAGACAAACCTATGCAACCGCAGATATTGGCCTCATTGCATTTGAGAGTAATCCTGATCAAGGGCTAATCATTGACGAAGACGTGTTGGTCGAAATTGTTCGGCCAGGTACCGATGAAACCCTTCCAGACGGACAAGTCGGTGAAGTCGTTGTCACCACATTTTCGAAAGATTATCCGTTGATCAGATTTGGTACCGGAGACCTATCGATGATTATCGAAGGTCAAAGTGCATGTGGTCGAACCAACCGCAGGCTCAAAGGATGGATGGGTAGAGCGGACCAAACAGCAAAAGTGAAGGGGATGTTTGTCCACCCAGAGCAAATTGAAAAAATTGTAAAGCGCCATAAAGAAGTTTTAAAGGCAAGACTTGTCATTGAACACGACGAGAGTAGTAACGACCTTATGACGCTACATTGTGAGTCGAGCTCTACTAATGAAGTTCTGCAAAAACAGATTATCGAAAGTATTCGAGAGGTCACAAAACTCAAGGGATTAGTGAAAATCGTATCGTCAGGGTCGCTTGCCAATGACGGTAAGGTCATTGATGACCTACGGAAATTTGATTGATATAGTATCTTTGAAATGTGAGTGATCGCTCACATTCATCTTGTAAATCTAGGCATTAAATCCGAATTAAAGGACCGCCATGAAAGAAAAGCCTATTAGCTCCTACCCTGTGCCGGAAGTGAATAACCTCCCAGATGACATCAAAGCAATGATGCTTGGGGTACAGGAAAAAGCGGGATTTATACCGAATGTCTTTTTAGCACTTTCTCATCGCCCTGATGAGTTTCGCGCTTTTTTCGCGTATCACGATGCGCTGATGTTGAAGGAATCTGGTTTATCTAAATCGGAAAAAGAAATGATTGTGGTTGCGACTAGCGGCGCGAACCAGTGTCTTTATTGTGTCGTTGCTCACGGTGCGATCTTACGGATTTACGAAAAGAATCCGGTGATCGCTGATCAAATAGCAATCGACTTTCGGAAAGCAGATATATCCGAGCGTCAAAAAGCCATGCTTTCATTTGCAGTAAAGCTCGCCAGAACGCCTGAACTCATTGAAGAGGCGGACCACGAAAAACTCCGTGAAGCGGGTTTTAGCAAAGAGGATATTTGGGATATTGGAGGTATTACTAGTTTCTTTGCTATGTCCAATCGTATGGCTCATTTAACCAGCATGCGGGCTAATCAGGAATTTTACCTAATGGGCAGAATCCCGAAGCAAAAGTAATATTATGAAGTATATATTCCTTTATGGAATGAATGTTATTCTAAGTAACTGATAAATATCTATTTATTCCACCAAATTTGTCGTATACGGTTGTATAATTTCGTAATGCGCTAAATATATTTCCCATTACCATGGGTCGGCGCCGACAAAATCGGGGGTAGTTAGATGTCATTTTTATCGGATGATGATCCTCAAGAGACCCAAGAATGGCTTGATTCTCTTGATAGCGTAATAAAAAAGGAAGGTCCGGAGCGAGCTCACTTCTTGTTAGAGCAGCTCGTTGAAAAAGCGCGGCGATCAGGCGCGCATTTGCCCTACAGCGCAAATACGGCTTATATCAATACCATTCCAATCGGCAACGAGATCAAATCTCCTGGAGATCACGAACTCGAACATCGGATTCGCTCGTATGTTCGATGGAATGCCGCCGCGATGGTACTCAGAGCAAATAAAGATACGAACGTCGGTGGACATATCGCGAGTTTTGCCTCAGCAGCCACCTTATATGATGTTGGATTCAACCATTTTTGGCACACCCCCTCAGAATCGCATGGTGGCGACTTGGTTTTCTCGCAGGGTCACTCAGCGCCTGGTGTATACGCGCGCGCGTTTATGCTTGGCCGACTAACAGACAAACAGTTGGACAAATACCGACAGGAAGTTGATGGAGAGGGCCTCTCCTCTTATCCGCATCCATGGTTAATGCCTGACTTTTGGCAATTTCCTACAGTATCGATGGGGCTTGGTCCCATCATGGCGATTTACCAGGCTCGATTTATGAAGTATCTCCAAGATAGAGGACTCGCAGATACAGATGGTCGAAAAGTTTGGTGTTTTCTCGGCGACGGAGAGAGTGACGAGCCAGAATCAATGGGGGCAATTGGTGTTGCCGCCCGGGAAAAACTCGACAACTTAATTTTTGTTGTGAACTGTAACCTTCAAAGGCTCGATGGTCCGGTTCGCGGAAACGGAAAAATTATTCAGGAGTTAGAAGCCGATTACCGTGGGGCCGGATGGAACGTCATAAAAGTTATTTGGGGGTCGTACTGGGACCCACTTCTTGCAAAAGATGTGAACGGCACACTTCTGAAAGTAATGGAAGAGACTGTTGATGGTGAATATCAAACCATCAAATCAAAAGATGGCGCGTATGTAAGAGAGCACTTCTTTGGAAAATATCCAGAGACAAAAGACATGGTATCGAACATGTCGGACGATGATATCTGGAGACTAAATAGGGGAGGGCACGACCCACATAAGATTTATGCTGCTTACGCAGCTGCGGTCGCTCACAAAGGTCAACCAACCGTTATCTTGGCGAAAACCATCAAGGGCTACGGAATGGGGTCCGCGGGTGAAGCACAAAACATCACGCACCAACAGAAAAAAATGGGTACCACTTCTTTAAAAGCCTTCCGCGATCGATTCAAACTACCGATTGCAGATGAGGACTTAGATAAGATCCCCTATTTAAAATTTCCAGAGGACTCTGCCGAGCATCAATACATGGCCGCAAGAAGACATGCACTCGGCGGCTATCTTCCTTCGCGCCGACAAAAAGGAGATGCCCTAGAAATTCCTCAGGTGTCAGCGTTTAATGCAATTCTTGAGGGCTCAGGAGAACGAGAGATTTCGACAACCATGGCGTTTGTCAGAATTCTTGGAACACTTGTCAAAGATCGAAATATCGGCAAGCGCATCGTTCCAATTGTTCCAGACGAGTCGAGAACATTTGGTATGGAGGGCATGTTTAGACAGTTAGGAATCTGGTCGTCGGTTGGACAGCTTTATACTCCGCAAGATGCAGATCAGCTGATGTTCTACAAAGAGGATAAGCACGGTCAAATTTTGCAAGAAGGTATTAACGAAGCTGGCGCAATGTCCTCTTGGATTGCTGCTGCCACTGCGTACTCAACGCATGGTACGTCCATGATTCCTTTTTACATCTACTACTCGATGTTTGGTTTCCAGCGAGTTGGAGATCTTGCTTGGGCCGCGGGTGATCAACGTGCACGCGGGTTCTTGCTAGGCGGTACGGCTGGGCGAACTACGCTTAACGGGGAAGGACTACAACACGAAGACGGACATAGTCACTTAATCTCGTCGACGATTCCAAACTGTGTTTCTTACGATCCAACGTTTGCCTATGAGCTTGCTGTGATTATCCAAGACGGTATGCGTCGAATGTATGCCGATCAAGAGGACGTGTTCTATTACATCACCCTAATGAATGAAAACTATGCACAGCCTGCAATGCCAAAAGGATGTGAGGAAAACATCATTAAGGGGATGTATCAATTACCGTCACCAAAACCAAAAACCAAGAAGGGGCCGAAGGTTCAGTTACTTGGTAGTGGGACGATCTTACTTGAAGTTATCGCCGCCCAAAAACTCCTCGATGAAGATTTTGGAGTCGTCGCTGATGTATGGAGCTGTACGAGCTTCAACGAACTCCGCCGCGATGGGATCAGTACGGAGCGCTGGAACATGCTGCACCCAGAGGAAACGCCTCGCAAGAGTCATGTCGAAAAATGTTTAGCAGGTACGGAAGGCCCTGTAATTGCCTCAACCGATTACATGAGAATTTTTGCGGACCAAATCCGGCCCTACATCAAAAAACATTTTGTTGTACTCGGCACCGATGGTTTTGGGCGATCCGATACGCGTGAGAAGCTAAGAGAATTTTTCGAGGTAAACCGTTACTACGTGGCTATTGCAGCACTTACGGCGCTTGCAGATAACGGAGAAATTCCACGCACTGTGGTTGTCGACGCAATAAAAAAATACGGTATTAACCCGGAAAAACCGGAGCCCACAACGGTTTAAAACATTTTTATATTCGAATATGAAGTAACTGAGTAAGGAATTTTCATGGCAAATCTCAAAGACGTATTAGTACCCGATATTGGAGACTTTAAAAATATCCCAGTTATCGAGGTACTCGTGAAGCCAGGTGACAAGGTGAGTGCAGAGGAATCCCTCATTACCTTAGAGTCTGATAAAGCAACAATGGAAGTTCCTGCACCGTTTGATGGTGTTGTCAAGGAAATGAAAATCAAAGTAGGCGATACGGTCTCTGAAGGAACGGCAATTCTTACCATCGAAGCACTGGGAGCTGCACCGAGCGCAGCACCAGAGCCGAAGGCTGCCGAGCCTGCTCCAGAGCAAACGCCGCCGAAACCGGTAGAAGAAAAAATATCCACAACTCCACCGCAAGTGTCAAAAGCCCCATCAGCGCCAGCGCCGACTGTAAGTAAGCCAATTAATGAGGAAAATTTCTCTGCGGCGCACGCAAGTCCGGGGGTTCGACGATTTGCAAGAGAACTCGGAGTGGATTTAGGATTAGTCAAGGGATCTGGGCCAAAAGGCAGAATCTTGCGTGAGGATGTACAAAGTTTCGTGAAGTCCGTGATGCAAACTGGTGGGACGGCTGCCGCCAGTGGAAGTGGTTTAGGATTTAATCTTCCAGCTTGGCCTGTTATCGACTTTGAAAAATTTGGCCCAACAGAGAAACAAGCACTATCGAGAATCAAGAAGATTTCGGGTCCCGCGCTTCATCGCAACTGGATTACGATCCCTCACATTACTCAGCACGACGAAGTCGATATCACCGATTTAGAAGCATTTAGAAAATCCCTTTCTAAAGATGCTGAAAAAGCGGGACTAAAGATCACACCACTCGCGCTTATCATGAAAGCGGTAGTTGCAGCATTAAAGCGATATCCGGAATTTAATTCCTCGCTCGCACCAGAAGGAGATTCGTTAATTATCAAGCGCTACTTCCATATCGGAGTCGCAGTCGATACCCCGGGCGGGCTAGTTGTCCCTGTGATTCGCGACGCCGACAAAAAAGGAATCATGGAAATCGCTGAAGAATTAGGTAAGGTTAGCGCTAAAGCGCGTGATGGAAAATTGGGGCCAGCGGATATGTCTGGCGGCACCTTCTCGATCTCAAGTTTAGGCGGAATCGGAGGGGGACAATTTACCCCGATCGTAAACGCGCCCGAAGTCGCGATACTTGGAATTTCTCGATCGACAATGAAGCCGGTTTGGAATGGAAAAGATTTTGAGCCTCGATTAATGTTGCCACTTTCATTATCTTATGATCACCGAGTGATAGATGGAGCGGAAGGAGCACGATTTATCACTTACCTGAATCAAGTCATGAGCGATATTCGTCGAGTATTGCTCTAGTCAGATTTGACAGAAAAAACATCTAATCGAAAACATCGGATCGGAGTGCTAGGAGGCACCTTCGATCCGATCCACTTTGCACATCTACGTTTAGCCGAGGAAGTCAAAGAACATTTTAGCCTCGACGAGATACGCCTAATTCCCTCAGCGAACCCTCCGCACCGCGGCACCCCCGCCGCAAACCCCGAGCATCGGTTTGCAATGACCAAACTTGCGGTCAGAAATCATCCCAGGTTAGTTGCCGATCGGCGAGAGCTAGATCGTTCGGGTAAAAGTTTTATGGTTGACACCTTGGCAGAACTTCGAGGTCAGTTTTCTGATGCATCAATACTTTTAATTCTAGGAACCGATGCATTCCTTGAACTTACCACCTGGCATCAATGGCGCGATTTGTTCACATTCGCCCATATCGTAGTTGCCTCTAGGCCTACGAATCCACTGTCCAAGTTAGCGAGTCAACTGCCAACAGAGCTTCTCGAAGAGTATCAAAACCGTAAAAGCGAAGACATTGATGCTCTAGACAAAAAAACATTTGGGCACATCTTTGGCTACAACTTCACTTCTTTAGAAGTGTCGGGTACCGCGTTACGCGAGCGGGTCGTGTCTGGGAAAAGCCTAAAATATCTTCTGCCGGATGATGTATTAGACTATATTGGCAAAAATAAGCTTTATAAAGGAGATTAGCTCTGACAGAACAACTCAGCCATATCACAGTCGACGCGCTCGAAGGAATAAAAGCGCAAGATATCGTTGTCATCGACATCAATAAAGCAAACTCACTATTCGATCGGATTATCGTTGCAAGCGTCGACTCTACACGCCAAGCAAAAGCACTCGTAAACCACCTCAAAGAGGAAATTTCTAAGATAGGGCAAAGCATCGTTGGAGTAGAAGGAGAGGACTCTGGCGAATGGGTGCTTATTGACCTTGGAGATATTGTGGTGCACGTGATGCAGCCCGCGATTCGTGAGTACTACAATATCGAAGACCTTTGGATGGAAAACACCGCCTCAAAATTCAGTCAACCGGATGCTGAGTTGGCAGTAAATTCCTAACCTAAGGATTCAGCGAAACTCGCGGCGATAGATCAATTATGAGAGTTCGCATTCTCGCCGTTGGACATAAGCCTGCGAGCTGGGTTACCCAAGCCTGCGAAGATTATCTTAAAAGATTTTCTAAAGGCATTTCCGTAGAGATCGTCGACGTAAAGCCTGGAGTTCGCTCAAAACAAACTGCTAAAGATGAAGCGGCTCAAGCAATCGAGAAAGACCGTTTGCTCACCAACACACACAAAAACTCTATGTTAATTGCGCTCGATGAAAAAGGAAAATCTGTCACAACGAAAGAGCTAGCTGGGATGTTGGATGACTGGATGAGCTCAGGAGACAACATTGATATTTGTATTGGCGGTGCAGATGGATTACATCCAGAAGTCAAACAACAAGCATCAAAAATTCTCTCGCTCTCGTCAATGACCCTGCCACACGCTTTCGTAAGACTCCTGATAGTTGAACAACTCTACCGCGCGCACTGCATCAACCTTAATCACCCGTACCATCGCGAATAAACTTACGACTTATGCCTACGTTTTTTTACCTGGCATCCCAAAGTCCACGAAGACGACAAATTCTGGATGAGCTGGGCGCTCAGTATAAGATGCTTAATCTCAAAGAGGGATCTGGTGACTCATCGGATTTTGATGAAACCCCTCTTCCAAATGAAATTGCTGTGGATTACGTCAGACGCGTCTCACTATTGAAAGCTCGTACGGGTTGGAGTCAAATGCTAAAACTGTCTCTCGATCCTAGTCCGGTACTCTCGGCGGACACCACCGTTGTTTTTGATGATTTAATTCTCGGTAAGCCCGAAAACCGCGACCACGCGATAGAGATGCTAGAGCGGCTACAAGGCTGCGCACATAAAGTGCATTCTTGCGTAACAGTAAAATATCAAGATCAAGAGGAACAAGCACTTTCAACGACCAAAGTTACATTGGCCTCACTGAGTAAATCGGATATCGTTAAGTATGTTGACTCCGGAGAGCCATTCGGGAAAGCTGGTAGCTACGGAATCCAGGGTCGGGCAGGACTTTTTGTCCAAAAGATCGAAGGTAGCTACACTGGGGTAGTGGGATTGCCCATATACGAAACTGCGGAATTATTGAAAAGATTTGATTACGATCTACTATGAACAACGAAATATTGATCAATGTTACTCCGCAGGAAAAGCGCGTTGCCATCATACAACGTGGCATCGTTCAAGAACTTCTGATTGAACGCGAAGCAAATCGAGGGATTGTTGGAAATATTTATAAGGGGATTGTGAAACGAATCCTGCCTGGTATGCAATCCGCCTTCGTTGAAATCGGGCTTGATAAAGCTGCATTTTTACATGTTGCTGATGTCATTCAGCGCAATGACCCTGATGCGCAAACAACGCCCATTGAGAAAATTCTCCATGAAGGACAAAAGGTTTTAGTACAGGTTATCAAAGACCCGATCGGAACCAAAGGTGCTCGGCTCTCGACCCAAATTAGTGTTGCGGGACGACTATTAGTACATCTGCCATTTGAAAACCGTATTGGGATCTCTCAAAAAATAACGGAAGAAGACAATAGAGATAAGTTAAGAGAACGCCTGCAGGGAATAATCGGCAATGAGGATGACCAGGGGTTCATTATTCGAACGCTCGCAGAATCTGCAACCGATGAAGAGTTGAAAGCGGATATTGATTACCTCAAACGCATTTGGAGAGACATCCACGAAAAATCAACTCAAGTCGAAGCACCTGCCTTACTTTATCAGGATCTCGATCTGAGCCTACGTATCGTTCGAGATTATGTATCTGTGGAATCAGAAAAAATTCTCGTTGACTCGCGAGAGACCTTTCAGAAGATGAAAGAATTTTCAAAATTTTTTATTCCAGAGTATACGGACCGAGTTCAACTCTACGCAAGTGAGCGCCCCATGTTCGAACTCTATGGGGTAGAAGATGAAATTGAAAAAGCCTTAAGTCGCAAAGTATCACTGAAATCCGGTGGATATCTTGTTATTGATCAGACCGAAGCGCTCACCACGATCGATGTTAATACTGGTGGATTTGTGGGTGATAAGAATTTTGAAGAAACAATTTTTAAAAACAACCTTGAAGCCGCACAAGCAATCGCGCGTCAGCTGCGGTTGCGCAATTTAGGTGGAATTATTCTCATTGACTTCATCGATATGGAAAGTGACGGACATCGAGAATCCATACTGAATGAACTCAATAGCGCGATTTCGCTCGATCGAACTCGCATCACAATTAACGGTTTTACCGATCTGGGTCTTGTTGAGATGACACGGAAACGAACACGCGAATCTCTAGCGCACATCCTCTGCGAACCATGTCCAACATGCTCAGGCCGCGGAGAAATAAAGACCGTGCATACAATTTGTTATCAAATTCTCCGGGAGCTGGTTCGGGAATCTCGACAATACGCGCCTGATCACTTGCGCGTGATTGCGTCGAAAAATGTTATCGATTATTTCCTGGAAGAGGACTCACAAAGTATCGCGATGGTCGAGGAATTTCTTGGAAAACCTGTTTCGTTACAACCGGATTCCACTTATGCCCAAGAAAATTACGATATTGTTTTGGGGCGAAATTAAAAAACTTAACCGCGCATTAATAACGCGACTAAGCGATACATTGACTCGATCGGCCACATAAGTAGTACTTGGCAAGCCACCAAAACAAAAAGTGCCGATAGATCGATTCCTCCAATCGGTGGAATTCTCTTTCTAAATACGTTCATGAATGGCGCTGTCATCCCATGCAACAGTGACATCACTGGGCTAAATGGGTTGATCCATGAAAGGATCGCTAGCGCAAAGGTCGACACCAGCACGATATAGATCAACATCTTCAATACGTTAATCAGCGCTAAACACATAACGCCAATAAAAATGTTGCTGGTAATCATCTCCAAATCGATCGTGCTCACACTCAACACTAGACCCACAAGAAGCACCTCAGAAATCCAACACAGCACGAGGCCAGAGAGATCATACCCATGAAATCCAGGGATAAATTTTCGAGCAGGCAATACGAAAAAATTGGTTAGCGACTGTACAAAGTTATTAAGCGGATTACTTGCGGTCGCACGAGTTACTTGCAGGTAAAAACGTAACAAGAACGCTAAAGAATAAAGACTCAGTGCAGTTTTTAGGATAAACACTAACGCGTTGGTCATTTGAGCTTCTCCCCGAACTCTGCTCCTAACTCCCGCGCTCGCGCCTCAGAAGCTTTCACACCTTTGATAAACAACTCAGACAATTGGTCCGACGCAAAGGAAGCAAGCGCTGCTGCCGTAGTGCCTCCTTTGGATGTAACTTTTTCACGTAATACAGAGGGCGGATCGTCTGATCGCGCAGCAAGGCGCGAAGATCCCAAAAAGGTCTCAATCGCAAATGCACGAGATGCTTCTGCGTCAAATCCAAACTCGAGAGCAGCTTTTTCCAAAGCCTCTATAAAATAAAATACGTACGCGGGCCCACTACCGGAAAGTGCTGTTACCGCATCAATCTTTGATTCTTCATCGCACCACACGCACTTTCCTACTGCGGAAATAATCTCCTCAGCCATATCGCGATCACGACTATCAAGAGTTTGAGGCGCGAATAGCCCAGAGATCCCCGCTTTAATAAGCGCTGGTGTATTGGGCATAACACGGACGATCCGTTGATGACCTCCTAACCATTCGGCAATCGTACTGGTTTGGATACCCGCAACAATCGTTATGATCAATGACTTTGGCAGCAGTGCTGCGCAAGAATCTACAACGATTTTCAAATTCTGAGGTTTAACTGCAAATACCACTACGTCAGGATTAAAACCGCTGTCCTCGTACGCTGCAGCAGTTCGTACCCCAATCGCATCAAGCTTTGAGCGCGCCTCTTCAGAAATATCAACACTTAAAATATTATTTGCAGCAATTCCCTTGCTTAGCAATCCACTGATGAGCGCAGTGGCCATATTTCCGCCGCCGAGAAAAACGATTTTCATGGGGTTATCCATTTATTATTATTTGGTCTTCCTAGCATTCTACCGATTAACGTCTGGCTCGTTCTCCAAAAATCCCACGACCAATCCGAACCATTGTGGAGCCTTCTGCAATTGCAATGTCCATATCATCGGACATTCCCATCGAGAGTGTATCTACGGGAATACCCGCAGCCTTCAAATCATCGTGCAGTGATCGCAGCTGTGCAAAACTCGACTTAGTTTTTTCGGAGTCAGTCGTTGCCTCTGGGATCGTCATCAAACCTCTGAGTTTCAAGTTTGGAAGTTTGATAATTTGCTCTGCGAGCGCTTTAACTTCCCGCGGATTACAACCTTCCTTTGATAACTCTCCCGATACATTAACTTGCAAACAAACCTGTAGAGGCAGTCTATCCGAACCCCTCGCATCCGATAAGCGTTGTGCAATCTTTAATCGAGAAATCGAATGGACCCAATCGAAGTGTTCGGCAATAAGCAGGGTTTTATTGCTCTGGATAGGACCAATAAAGTGCCATTGAATATTTAAAGCCTTTAAGCTCTGAATCTTCTCAACCGCCTCTTGTACGTAGTTCTCCCCAAAAGCCTGCTGACCGACTTGATATGCCTGCTCAATCGCAGCGGGCGGAAATGTTTTACTCACTGCTATGAGCTGAGCAGATTCCTTATCCCTTCCGTGTATCGCTAAATTTTTTTCGAGACGGTTTTGGCATTCCATTAAACGCGAAGGTATCGATTCAAAGCCTTGCAGAGTGGAATTTGATATTTCCATGATGCTTTGTTGATGAGATTTAGAAGGGTTTTAACACCACCAAGAAAACAACGCCAACTAATATGAGAACCGGGAATTCATTGAACCACCGATACCAAACATGGGGACGCACATTCTTATCTTCTTTAAACTCTTTAACGATTCGCCCACACCACAAGTGATACACCACCAAGACCGCAACAAGTGCTACCTTGAGGTGAATCCAGCCTCCAGAGAAACCGTATCCTTGCCATAACCAAATACCTGTGATGAGAGTAATGAGCCCTCCTGGAGTCATAATTCCAAAGTAGAGTTTTCGTTCCATGACCTTGAAGCGCTCAAGACTAGGTGCATCGTTAGACATCGCGTGATACACAAATAAACGAGGCAAATAGAATAAGCCTGCAAACCAGGTCACCATGAAAATGATATGAAGCGCTTTTAGGGTAAGCATTTAGTGTTTCGCTCCGCTTATTGTTCCATTAGGTTAAATCGGCACACTGCTTTCGAACAACATTTTGTAATCGAATCAGATCTCCATGGAAAAAATGGCCAGCTCCAGGAAAAACGATCACAGGCAAATGTTGTGGTCTCGCCCAATCGTAAACATTTGTTAGAAGGACTACGTCGTCCTGTTCGCCATGAACGACTAAAGTATTGTCTGGCACATTCTCTACCACAAATTTTCCAACTGCAGGTGCGATCAAAACTAATTTATCAGGCGAGATGGTTTTAGCGGCTACAGATACCACATAGGTTCCGAATGAAAATCCCGCAAGAATTAATTTCTGTAGCGCATAACGTTTAGAGATGTATTTATGTACCGCATAGAAGTCATCAAGCTCGCCTTTGCCCTCGTCGTAGACACCATCGCTTTTTCCAACTCCTCGAAAATTAAACCGAACCGCAACGTATCCTAAGCTCAGAAATGATTTTGCTAAGGTTTGCACCACCTTATTATCGAGGGTTCCCCCATACAGTGGGTGCGGATGAGCAACAATTGCTAATCCAACCGGGTTTTCCAGAGGCTCAGAAACTACCAACTCAAGATTGCCAGAAGGCCCGTCAATGCAGAAACGATCCTCTTTCGCGCTCTTCAAAGCTTAAGCCTCTCAACCACCTGACCTTCGATGAGGTGCTTTTGGATAATTTCATCAACATCCGATTCATCGACAAACGTATACCAAGTCTCCTCTGGGTAAACTACGAGGACTGGGCCCTCTTCGCAGCGATCCAGGCAGCCCGCCTGATTAATTCGCACCTTAGCTTTTCCAGATAAACCGAGCTTCTTAATTTTTGCCTTTGCGTAGTCTCTAACGGCCTGGGAGCCGTGGTCATTACAGGAAGACCTTCCATCATCCCGCTGATTACAGCAGAAAAAAACATGGTGTTTATAGAAACTCATTATCCGTATCGATCCCGTATTTACTCGCCCAAATTATAACGGACTGGTAAGCGTCAGCTACTTTTTTATGGCATCCAAGCATAAGGTGGGCTGTAGTAACATAGATTTATGAAGTTACTTGGGTCAAAAAAGTCATGATGGATTTTGACGTCTTCAATGGTGATGCGGACGGCATTTGCGGGATCCTGCAATTACGGCTCCAAAATCCACGCAAATCGACTCTGATCACAGGCGTAAAACGTGATATTCAATTATTGGAGCAAGTTGATACCGCTCGAAATATCACGGTCGTGGATATAGCGATGAGTGCGAATACAATACCATTGCAACGACTACTCGAAGCTGGATCTCGAGTCGAGTGGTTTGATCATCATTTCGCCGGCAATATCCCAGAGCACAGCAACTTAACCCCCCATATTGATACAAGTCCCGAGGTGTGTAGCAGTGTAATTATCGATAAGGCGCTTGGGGGCACTTTCCGACACTGGGCGGTTGTCGCTGCTTTTGGAGATAACCTAATCGCTACTGCAAAAACTTTGGCTAAAAGTTTAGGACTAACGACCTCAACCCAGGACTCATACCAGGAGTTAGGGCAATGTATAAATTACAACGCTTATGGAAATACATTAAACGACCTTACTGTTAAACCAGTAGATCTACTTTCAGAACTAGAAGCTGCAAAGACCCCCTTACAGTTTCTACAAGAATTTGACACATTTCCTAAGATAAAACATCAAATGGAAGATGATCTCACGCGTGCCAAATCTCTAACGATTGAGAACACGTCAAAGAGGGTTCGAACTGTTCTCCTTCCCGATGCTGCTTGGAGCAGAAGAGTTTTGGGCACGTATGCAAACACCTTAAGTCAGTCACATCCAGATCATGCTCACGTACTGCTGTCCAAGACTGCAGGAAGTTACGTAGCGAGTTTGCGCGCACCAATAAGTGAGCCTTTTGGAGCTCACGAAGTCGCTCGGCTTTTTACGACTGGCGGCGGCAGAGAAGCTTCAGCGGGGGTGAACGCTTTGGCTGAGGACGACATTAGCAAGCTTTTATTAGAGATGGAGAAACACTATGGCTAAAAATATCTTGGCATCTAAGTGCCCAAGTAAAGCTTTATCTCACTTGTTCAAAATACCGAGATCTAAAATACAGCGCTAGAGATACCAAGGCAATCATTATAGGCACCTCGACAAGCGGTCCAATCACGGCGGTAAACGCTGCACCAGAATTAATTCCAAACGCCCCAATTGCAACGGCAATTGCGAGTTCAAAATTATTACTCGCAGCGGTAAAAGAGAGCGTGCAGCAACGTCGATAGTCAATAGCTGCTTTTTTAGTCAGTAGGAAAGTGACTAAGAACATTCCTGCAAAAAATATTATCAAGGGTGTTGCGATTGTCATAACGTCCATTGGGATAGATACAATTAATCCGCCCTTCAGACTAAACATCACTACGATCGTAAATAGTAAAGCTATGAGTGTGAGCTTCCCAATGCGCGGAACAACGTTTTCCTCATACCAATCTGGACTTACAAATCTCAGAAAAATAAAACGCGTCCCCATCCCTGCGATGAATGGAACACCAAGATAGACAAATACCGTTTTTGAGATCTCTTGAATACTGATCGACAGCTGCGTAGCTTCTATCCCAAAATATGGCGGCATTACCGTCAGGAAAAAGTACGCCCAGACACTAAAAAATAGAACTTGAAAGAACGCATTAAACGCAACAAGCGCTGCCGCGTATTCGGTCGACCCTCCCGCCAGGTCGTTCCAAACAATCACCATTGCAATACACGGCGCAATTCCAATCAAGATCAAACCAATAAAATACTCGGGCTGATCTGGGACAAACATAACGGCCAGCAAAAACATTAAAGTCGGCGCTACAATCCAATTTAGCAAAAATGCTATCCCAAATATCTTTCGGTCTCGGATCACTTTCGGTAATTCCTCATACCGTACCTTCGCAAATGGGGGATACATCATAAGAATTAATCCAATTGCAATTGGAATGTTGGTAGTTCCCACCTGAAACGAATCGATAAACAATTCAATTTGAGGAAAAACATATCCCAGTGCTATACCGAGGATCATTGCCAAAAAAATCCAAACGGTTAAATAACGATCCAGGAATGAAAGGTTTGCGCTGACTTCTTTCATGATTTCTCCAATAACCGTAAATGATTTTCGATTTCGCCCGATGACATGATTGCCAGAGGCATTGAGCACAATACTTGTATTCGACGCGTTAATTCAGCCGCCACCAGACGGAACGCAGCTCGTTTTGTATTTTCGTCGCCTGATACTTGTGAGGGATCTTCGAACCCCCAATGCGCGCTCGTCGGATTACCTGGCCAGATCGGGCAAACCTCGTTAGCTGCATTATCACAAACAGTAATGATGAAATCCATCTGGGGTGAATCGACTTTTGCAAACTCATCCCAACTTTTCGAATATAGATTATCTCGGCTAACTCCGAGTTCATCTGCAATTTCTAATGCAAAAGGATTTATCTTCCCACTCGGAGAGGAACCAGCCGAGAAGCCCCTGAACATACCCCTTGATTGACTCAAAGCTACGACTTCCCCTAGGATTGAACGAGCTGAATTATGAGTACATAAGAAAAGAATGTTATACATAACCCACTCTGAATTCTTTTAAAGATTGGACGCTGTTGATTAGTGATTTCAGTGCAATACTCAGACATCAAACTATACAAGTTATCATTAGTTAAAAAAAGCGAGAGCTTTTTTTCTTACAAAAAAACCGCCAGCGTTGTTGCTGGCGGTTCAATCAACTAAAAAGGAAATATTACTTAATTAGAAATCTAGCTGCGCTCGTAGAATCCAAGCCGACTCTGAAGTTCTGCTACTAACAGCGGCACCGTACTTAGTTCTAACGTTGTTTAGAATGAATCGCGTCTTGTCATTAGGGATCCACTTCAAACCAACGGTAGTCGAGGTGTTATGGGTGTTTGATGCGCTAGTCCCATTGGCATCAACGTCTGATACGGAACTCCTTACACCGATCTCCCAAGCTCCCATTCCACCTGCGCTATTGAAAGTCTGGTTCGGCGTAATCGCCTTCATACCGCCAAGCGAATAATTGTCCGCATAATTCTCTCCAGTCAGTAACCAGTTAACCGCTATATAACGGGTGGTTACACCCCAGCTACCAGCTCCATCAGGGCTAACGGTGTATCGATTGTTCTCTGCTTGGAACTTGAAAGGACCCATCGCGACCATCGTGCCGACGTTCACAAACCGTTCATCATGGTCGTATGACGTGTCTACCGTTGAGAAAATTTTGGTATCACTCTTCGCCTCGCCAGATGAATCTTTGTTATCACCCGCATCCGCATGCGCTTGAGCGACCGCGAGGTCAACGTGAGCAATCGTGCCTTTCTTCTTACCCGCATCACCAGTAAAGTTGTAAGCCAATCGACCAACTATACCCTTGCCGTTGTTGCCCTCATCCGCCTTGCCTTCGCCTTGGTAATAACCAACGGAGTAACCAAATTGATTTTTGATAGGATCTCCATGAATCTGGATACCGCGGTCTTTCGCGATTACGAAACTATTGACAACTGAACGTTCAGCAAAGTCGGTGAATCTTGAGCTCGTCATCTCCTCAAAGCTGTAGAAAAACTTTTGAGAGCCAATTCTGACTTTAGCATTTGGGTTACCTGCGTACTCGATGAAGGCATACTCTAACGCGCCATTATCATCGTCGGTAGTTGTTACGCCCGACTTAGAGTTTGACTCGTTTAGGTTTGAGGTCAACTCATAGTTCCAGTCACCATAAACCGTGCCTTTAATCCCGAAGTAAAGTCTTCGGATATCAAATTCATCAACTTGCGAGGTATCGAACTGACGGTAGTCCTGCTGAATACGTCCAGCGATCTGAAACTTGAACTGACCGTCTTTGCTTGCGCATTTATAACCGTCTTTATACTTACAGGATATTTTATTTGGATCGCTGTCTTCGGCAGCCTTTTCAGCGGCCTCGCGTCGCTCGTCTTTTGCTTCTTTACTAAGCTCTGAGTAGTCATCATCATTAAGAACACCCTTCTCGTAGAGCTTATCGATAATGCTAGATGTGTCTGCAAAGGCAGATGCGCTAAATCCAGCAAAGATCGCTGAACAAGCAACACCAGCTATCGCTAGTTTGTTCAATTTAATGGCCATTTACTTCTCCTTAAGAAAGATCTAACTAATTCTTTGCGGCGCTAACCTCAAACGCCATATGGGCTCGAAAAACCAAAAGCGGCCCAATCAATAAGAGCGGATCTTAGGGATGCTTTGTTACATTTTCGTTACGGAGAAAAGATTGTTGCGAGACCGCAACAATGAAAGAGATCTAGATCGAGAGCCCTAGAATAAGCAAAAAAACGGCTAGCGCGAGCCCTGCAACCGCATACTTTAACTGCCTGTTTTCTTTATATATTTTTTCTATTAAATGATCGTTATTTAGCCCAGATGCTTCAGAATTTTGGCTAAGAAACTCTTCGATCAGCCGCGGCAAACGGGGTAAGGTTGACGCCCAAAGCGGAGCTTCTTTTTTCAGGTTTTTTATAAATCCCCAAAGCCCGATTTGCTCTTTCATCCAACGCTCAAGGAAGGGTTTAGCGGTTTTCCAAAGATCAAGATTTGGATCTAACTCCCGCCCGATACCTTCTATGTTAAGAAGCGTCTTTTGCAGCAAAACCAGCTGCGGTTGAATCTCTACATTAAATTGTCGAGCGGCATGGAAAAGGTTGAGGAGCAACTTTCCAAACGAAATTTCTTTCAACGGTTTATCGAAAATCGGCTCGCAAATGGAGCGGATCGTTGCTTCGAACTCGTCGACGCGAGTATCCGCAGGTACCCAACCCGCATCCACGTGTGCTTGTGCAACCCCATGATAATCTCGCCGGAAGAACGCTAGGAAATTCTGCGCAAGATAATTTTTATCGACTTCATTAAGCGTTCCCATGATTCCGAAGTCGAGCGCGATGTAACGCCCATCGAGATCCACGAGGATATTTCCAGGGTGCATGTCCGCGTGAAAGAATCCATCTCGAAATACTTGTGTAAAAAAGATTTCCACTCCAGCAGCAGACAACTTTTCGAGATCAATATTGTTTTCACGTAATTGATCCATCTTGCTAATCGGTATACCGGCCATGCGCTCCATGACCATGACTTTGGTTCCACAAAAATCCCAGAACACCTCTGGCACCCGCAACAGCGGAGAATCTTCAAAGTTTCTCCTGAGCTGGCTCGCGCTGGCAGCCTCACGCATCAAATCCAATTCATAACGAAGATGCTTACGGAATTCATTCACCACTTCACGTGGTTTCAAACGTTTTCCATCGACAAGCGTGCGCTCCGCAAAGGTTGCCGCAAGATCCAGTAACGCGATATCTTTTTCAATAGTCTTCGAGATATTTGGCCGAAGAATCTTCACAGCCACATCTCGACCGTCTGCAAGTGTCGCAAAATGTACCTGAGCAACAGAAGCGCTGGCAACGGGAGTCATGTCAAAAGACTGGAATATCTCCTTCGCCCTCTCGCCATATGTCTCTTCCAGGATACGGCTCACTTCATTTTCGGAAAATGGTTCTACTCGATCTTGAAGTAGCGCAAGCTCATCCGCGATATCCAACGGAATCATGTCTCGGCGAGTCGAGAGGACCTGGCCAAACTTAACAAAAATCGGCCCTAGTGTTTGTAAGGCAAGTCGTAAGCGTTCGCCGCGCGGTCGGTTTAGTTTTCTTGCGAAGAATAAAATACGAATCAGAAAGCGCACAAACCGTAAGGATCGCGTAGAACTCGCATACTCATCTAACCCAAACTGGATCGCTACACGCACAATGTGGAGAAAGCGAAAAATCAACATGGGCGTTATCTTAAGGCGCCCGTATCCGACTTCGGATTAAGCTTCTGAGTTATCAACGCAATGCGTTTCTCCAAACGACTCACTGCATCATTTAGGTCATCGATATCCTGCGAGAATAATTCGATTCTTAATTTTGTTGCCAGTAGCTTACTCTCCTCAGTGAGGTACTCACCAATACTCGATCGGATGGTTTCCTGAGAATCCTTTAGCCACTTCGCGATGCCTCGCAAAAGCTTCCCCATACGATGCGCAAGTACATCACCAAAAATTTTTGCCAGATCCTCTTCGTAATCCCAACTAATTTTATTAAGCACTCGGGAGAGGTCAGAAGCAAAATGTGCATCACCTTCAATTTTGACTCCCTTAAACCCTAGCTCGCGATCCTTAAGCCAATTGATCACCACCTCAGGAGTAAGATGAATCTTCAAAGCGAATTTGTCGGCACCCACGGCGTGGGTAGGATAGCCATCTTCATCAATGGTGATATAAATTGGTCCCAGCGGAGCTTCAATACAAATAGTCTCATCTGCGTGGCTAGCTAGTTGGGAACGAGCCTCTTCGTTATCAGCAAGGATATGTCGAATAAAATTCAGCGCGATCGTAATTGGGATCATTCGATCTTTGCTCCTCGATGCACCGCCACCACGCCACCGGCTAGGTTGAAATAATCTACATGTCGAAATCCGGCGTCTCGCATCATTTCCGCAAGCGCCTCTTGATTTGGATGCATCCGGATCGACTCAGCAAGGTAACGGTAACTCTCTTCATCTTTTGCAATCAGTTTTCCCATCAACGGCAAAATTTTAAATGAGTAAAGATCATAAAGTGGCTTCAAAGGCTTCGCTATTTCTGAAAACTCGAGGATTAACAGTTTTCCACCCGGACGTAACACACGTCGCATCTCAGCGATCGCAGCTTCTTTATGGGTCATGTTACGAAGGCCGAACGCTACGGTGACGCAATCAAAATAATTCGATGCAAACGGTAGTGCCTCGGCGTTACATTGACACGCAGGAGTCATGCGCCCACCGTCCAGTAAACGATCTCGGCCCACGGTTAACATATTTGCGTTGATATCGGTGAGCCAAACCTCGCCCGAATCACCGACCCGATCTAGAAGTAATTTCGCGATGTCCGCTGTTCCACCAGCAACATCCAGAACCTTAGATCCCTCACGTACCCCACTTAATTGAATCGCATAGCGCTTCCAGAGGCGGTGCAAACCACCTGACATCACATCATTCATGAGGTCATAACGAGAGGCAACGGAACGAAAGACTTCTCCAACGCGATCTTCTTTTTCGTTTTCAGGAATTTCCTGAAAACCGAAATGGGTTTTTTTTGTTTCCATACGCAATTAAGTTTTCTTAAGCTCTCGCCAAGAGACTGGCTTTCCGCGAGACTCTCCGGCTTTCCTCAGACGGTCTAAGTACTCCGCCCAATTCTCCTCCTGGTTTTTTCCAAGCTCATACAAATAATCCCAAGAATAAATACCGGTGTCGTGCCCATCGCTAAAACGTAATTTTACGGCGTAATTACCCATGGGTTCTATCTCATCAATCTCAACGTCTTGCTTCCCAACCTGCAACACCTCTTGACCCGGTCCATGGCCACGCACTTCAGCAGAAGGCGAATAGACCCGAAGATACTCTGTGGGGAGCCTAAATTGGTCGCCAGAATCATAAGTGACTTCTAAAATCCGGCTTTTCTTGTGGTGCGTTATCTCTGTAGGGTTCGGTTTTGCAGTTTTCACATCAAATCTCTTTTCATTTATCGCTAGAGCTCCAACAGATACTTCAGCGACCAGCTAGTTTCCAACAAGGCGCCTTAATTCAACAGACCGGCTCGTAACAAATATGTAACAAAGCCGTCATAATATATGTAAAGTCGTTTAACCAGACCAAATTGGAAATCAGTATGTCAGGCACGATTTTAGTCGTTGAGGATGAGCCGGCGATTCAAGAGCTCATTGTAATGACACTCAAGAGAGCAGGCCACGAGACACTCCGCGCAGGATCTGTTGAAGAGGCGAGCAAATTGATCGACCATGCGCTTCCCGATCTTGCGCTCATTGACTGGATGTTACCAGGTGCGAGTGGCGTAGAACTTACCCGCCGGCTGAGGGGAAACCCGAGGACCCAGTCCATGCCCATTATTATGCTCACGGCTCGCTCCGATGAGGATGACAAGTTATTGGGTCTCGATAGCGGAGCAGATGACTACATTACAAAACCCTTTTCGCCCAAAGAATTAAACGCGCGGATTAAGGCGGTACTCCGAAGAAGAGCTCCAGAAATCACCGATGACATTGTTGAAACAAACGGCCTTATGGTGGATCCCGCCACCCATCGCGTCACCGGTGATGGAGTCACTATCGAAATGGGGCCAACCGAATTTCGATTGCTCCATTTTTTTATGACACATCGCGAACGCGTGCACTCCAGAACACAACTTTTAGATCAGGTCTGGGGTGATCATGTTTTCGTAGAAGACCGCACCATCGACGTTCATATCCGTAGACTCCGACAAGCGCTCGAGGCAAGCGGCTACGATGCGTATATCCAAACCGTGAGAGGTGCGGGGTACCGTTTCTCCAAGCCTTAAAAAGGGCATCGGCTTTTTGATACCATTCTGATTCATTCTGCCCCGATAGGATGGGTCAACTTGGGACATTGGAAAAATGCGCTGTCTGAATTAATTACGCCGACGATCGTTGGCTTAATTGTGTGGGGCTTGTTTGGCAGAGTCGCCGCCCTGGTTATCTTTGGTCTCTACCTCAGTACGTTGTTAATTTTTCATAATGTGTACCTCTCGAAGTTTAGAGCCTGGCTCCTAAACCCCACAGTGGACAATGTCCCAACTGCGACCGGGGTATGGGATTATCTTTTCACCCGGCTAGTACGATTACTAAAACAACAACGCACCTCGGAGATCGCTCTGACGAAAGCGCTGGATCGCTTTCAAAAAGGTGCGCAAGCGTTACCCGATGGGGTGATTTTTCTGGATCGATCGAATGCGATTACTTGGTGTAACCCCAAAGCTGAGGAATTCTTCGAAATCTCCCTCGAACGAGACCGTGGGGTACAACTTAGCTACCTCTTCCGACAACCGAAGTTCAGAGAGTATCTCGTGAGCAGAGATCACGATGAACCGTATATTCTTCGCTTATCGCGCAATAACGTGAGCCGTGTTATCGCAATTCAAATTGTTCCCTACGGTAGCGCGCAAAAGCTTTTGCTTGCGAGGGACGTTACTACGGGTGAGAAACTTGAAACCATGCGGCGCGATTTCGTCGCAAATGTTTCCCACGAATTACGAACTCCGCTAACTGTGATTCAAGGTTACCTTGAAACATTTGAAGACGAGGAAATGCGTGACGCGGAAACGCTCAAGCGTGGGATCGAGTTGATGTCCGATCAATCCAGCCGGATGACACGGTTAGTTTCTGATCTTCTGACACTTTCGAAATTGGAAACGTCATCTGATTCTTTAAAAGAGGATTACATCGATATTCCTGCGTTACTAAAAAATCTTGAATCTGAGTCTAACGCGCTATCCGCTGGCAAACATCAACTCATATTTTCAGTCGATGCGAATCTCTGCCTCATCGGAAGAGAAGAGGAAATCCGCAGTGCATTTGCCAATTTAGTGAGCAATGCGATTCGTTACTCTCCGAATGGCGGGAATATAAAAATCACTTGGGGAACAGTCGATAATCACCCAACCTTTAGTTGTAGAGACAGCGGCATTGGCATTGAGCGGCAGCACATCGAACGATTGACGGAGCGTTTTTATCGTATTGATAAAAGCCGATCACGCGAAACGGGTGGAACCGGATTAGGACTGGCAATCGTCAAACATATCGCAAACCGGCACTCTGCTGATTTGGTAATTAAAAGTAGGCTTGGCGAAGGAAGTAGTTTTTCACTTCGATTTCCGCCAACACGCGAAACGCCAACAAGAAACCAGCCTGCTAACAACTAAGTTGGGCGGATATATTTTTCTCGAGTAAACCCCAAAACTCAGCAGGAACCAATCGCTGCGAGTCTCTTAACTGCTCTCCCCAGATTGTATTTGGAAAATGAGGGTCATCTTCAAAGCGCGGAATAACATGCCAATGTAAATGCGACACCATGTTTCCAAAAGATGCCAAGTTGATCTTTCGCGGATTTAATGCATCGAGCATCGTCCGTTCTACAATAAATACCGCATCCATCAAGTGGTAGCGCTCGTCACTCGAGAGGTGCGTCATCTCCGTTACATGGCGATTAAGTATGACCCTACAAAATGCCGGATACTTTTCATCATGAACGCGAACGACGCGTAACAGATCATTCGAAGCGATAAGCTCGCCACCTACGTTAGAACACAGTTCACAATTTTTATGTTCCATTTATGAGGACGCTCAAAGCAGTACGCGCTCGATGCCACCAGCATTCGCCTGGTCAACGTAAGCCTTTAACCAATCTCCCCCCAAAACCTGCTTCGCAATCTCAACAACGATGTAGTCCGCATCTAGATCTACATCATTCTTAAAGCGTGATAGACCTTGTAAACACGAAGGGCACGAAGTAAGAATTTTCGTAGTAGTGCCACTACCCGCTTTATTCAGTTTCTCTATTCCTTTGATGAGCTCCTCTTGTTTTCTAAAACGTACCTGCGTAGAGATATCAGGGCGCGTGATCGCAAGCGTTCCAGATTCTCCACAGCAACGCTCATTGAGAGGAACATCCTGGCCCATTAATTCGGAAACGACCTTTGTTGGCTGATAGGTTTTCATCGGCGTGTGGCAAGGATCGTGATACATATATTGGACCCCCTCGACCCCTTCGGTGCGAATTCCTTTTTCAAGCAAATATTCATGGATATCAAGAATTCGGCTTCCAGGAAATATCTTATCGAATTCATAGTGCTGCAATTGGTCCATGCAAGTGCCACACGACACCACAACTGTTTTAATATCAAGATAATTAAGCGTGTTTGCAAGTCGATGGAACAAAACACGATTATCCGTAATCATTGCCTGGCCCTTTGCATCCATGCCAGCAGCTCGCTGGGGATAACCGCAACACAGATAACCTGGTGGCAACACGGTTTTTACCCCCACGTGATACAACATCGCTTGAGTCGCCAAGCCTACTTGCGAGAACAGTCGTTCACTACCACAGCCGGGGAAATAAAAAACTGCATCAGACTCGTCATTCGTTTTTTGCGCATCTCGAATGACTGGAACGATACGAGCATCTTCAATATCGAGAAGCCCTCTCGACGTTTTTTTCGGGAGATTCCCAGGCATGGGTTTATTTACAAAATGGATTACCTGCGCTCTGATGGGAGTTTTCCCCACGGTCGCGGGGGGGCGTCTTGTTTGCGCTTGAGCTAGCCCTACCGCCCGTACCAACCGATTCGCGAACCGCTGGACACGATAGCCCACAGATATAAAAGCGCCCCGTACGAGTTTTATGGTGCGTGGGTCCGTGAGATTTAAAAACAGCATTGCCATGCTTGTTTTGATATTTGATTTTTTCTTTCCCTGCTTTCTTAGAAAGCTCCTCATCGCCATGGACACATCACCGAAATCGATATTCACGGGGCAGGGGTTTAAACACTTATGACATACCGTGCAATGCTCTGCGACGTCATCAAATTCCTCAAAGTGTTCTAAAGCTATACCTCGACGAGTCTGCTCTTCATACAAGAATGCCTCAATCAGAAGCGATGTCGCCAAAATCTTATTGCGGGGGCTGTATAAAAGATTTGCACGAGGCACATGCGTTGCACAGACGGGCTTACATTTCCCACAACGTAAGCAGTCTTTAATAGAATCAGCTATCCCGCCGATGTCACTTTCTTCGAGAATCAAACTCTCTAGACCAAGTAATCCAAAACTGGGAGTGTATGCTCGCGTTAAATTTGCACCTGGTTGTAACTTTCCTTTGTTAAACCGCCCTTCAGGATCGACTTTGTTTTTATACTCCCAAAACTTCTCAAGCTCTTGATCCTCCAAAAAATCAAGCTTTGTAATTCCGATCCCATGCTCTCCCGAGATTACGCCACCAAGAGCACGTGCGAGAAGCATCACCTCATCAACCGCCTGGTTAGCGCGCTGTAGCATTTGATAATCATCAGAGTTCACAGGAATATTCGTGTGAACGTTTCCATCGCCCGCATGCATATGAAGCGCGATGAAAACACGACTTTTTAAAACTTTTTTATGGATACTGTCGATTGCTAACCGAACTTCTTCAAACGCCCGGCCTTCAAAGAGTCCGGTCAGCTCTTCTCTTACTGCCGCTTTCCAAGAAACGCGTAACGCGTAACTTTGAATAAGACTAAATACAGAAGCATCCTGCGAGCAACCTTCAGGTAACAGCGCGGCATCCTCGGGGTAAATCTTTATATGATCCTCGACAGAATGATCGAGGGATTGCAACAACCAACTCCATTTATCGACTACTCGATCAATGAGCGCGTTCGCCTCAAGGCAGCGACTGATAAATAAATCTTTGCCAATCTCCTCCTCGATCGTGCGCTTGAGTGGCAATTCAAGGGAAATGTATTGCTTTATCGCAGCAAGTATTGAGAGTTTGTTTTCAATTGATAAACGAATATTAATTTTTTCGATTCCATCAGAGTACGCCGCTAGTTGATCTAGCGGGATCACTACATCCTCATTAATCTTGAACGCGTTCGTATGCTTAGCGATTGCGGCCGTCCGCGCACGATCTAACCAGAACTGACGCCGCGCTTCGGCGCTCACAGCTACGAATCCTTCTCCATGACGTGCATTTGCCATCAGCACGACACGAGATGCCGCTGCCCCCGCCGCCGCTTCATTATCGCTTACGATATCTGCAAGTAACACCATTTTTGGTTTGCCGTGGCGTTTGGCTTTAGGCGTATATCCAACTGCCCTCACGTATCGTTCATCCAAATGCTCAAGGCCCGCGAGCTGCACCTCGGAGTTTTGATCGAGCGCTGTTTTAATCTCAACGATTGACGGTACCGCCTCAGCAACTGTCCCATAAAACTCTAAGCACACTGTTCGCGTAAAACTTGGCATACGATGCAAAATAAAACGCGCGGAGGTGATAATCCCGTCGCAACCTTCTTTCTGAATTCCGGGAAGCCCTCCCAGAAACTTGTCGGTGACATCTTTCCCGAGACCGATTTTCCGAAATGCTGAACCAGGAATTTCAATATTTTCAGTTCGGAGCAGCTGATTTTTTGGCGAGGAGTACGTCAACCGGAAACGAGCCAACTCTACCTCATGAATCTTCCCTAAATTGTGACCAATTCGCTCAACCAAAAGTTGGTTGCCATCGGGCATCACCATCGTCCAAGAAGCAAGGTTATCAATCGCCGTCCCCCACAAAACTGCTTTCTTACCACCCGCGTTCATTGCAACGTTTCCACCGATACAAGACGCGTCTGCCGATGTGGGGTCTACCGCAAAAACCAAACCTTTATTCTCTGCAGCCTCCATGACGCGGCGGGTGACAACGCCAGCGCCGCAGTTAATCGTAGGGACTTCTACATCGACTTGAGGCAACCGGATTTTCTCGACTTCACCGAGACGATCTAATTTTTCTGTGTTGATAATTGCAGAAAAAGGGGTAAGCGGTATTGCCCCTCCGGTGTAACCTGTACCACCACCACGAGGAATAATCGTGAGTCCTAGTCGAACACACGCGCGAACGAGCTCGCTCACCTCCTCCGCGCTGTCTGGATGTAGCACCACAAATGGATACTCGACTCGCCAGTCTGTCGCATCGGTCGCGTGAGATACACGAGCCAAGCCATCAAATGCGACATTATCTTTTCGAGTCACTCTCTTAAAAACTCGAATTGCTTTTTTTCGAAGCGAAATAATTTCTTCGAACTGATTGGAAAACCGCTCGATTGCTTCTGAGACACCCACAATTAGATCGATAACTCGGGGGTCTTTACTAATCGCTCTTTTTTTTACCTCGGTCAGGCGGTGCCAGAGTGCACTGATAAGTAGCCCACGTCGATTTTTATTGTTTATCAAATCGTCTTGAAGATACGGATTACGATCGATTACCCAAATATCCCCAAGAATCTCATACAACATCCTCGCCGAGCGTCCCGTAATCCGCTGATCACGTAAGTCGACGATCGTCTTCCAAGCCTCTTCGCCCAGTAAGCGAATCACAATCTCTCTGTCAGAGAATGAGGTGTAGTTATAAGGAATTTCTCGAAGTCGCAGCGGGGCTGCTAAAAAGCCTGGGGTGGGTTCCATCTGTATCCGATTTAAGTAAAAAAAGTTACCGCGAGAGTTAGTTTATCTTACCAAGCACTCGAGTGCCGGCTCACGTTAGTAATAGCAGTAAACACAGGTATCGAAAAAATTTACCTATGAGGATTGCCACAGAGCACACCAGCACATTCATTCGAAGCCAGCCCGCCGCGAGACACAGCGCATCGCCGATAATCGGCACCCACGACAATAAGAGGGCCCAATAGCCCCATTTCATTAAAAATTGTTTACTAAACTTAGTTGGTAATTTGCGCTCCGGAATAACCCGCGCCATTAAAAGTGACGAAATCCCACCTATCGTATTCCCGACGGTCGCAACAATAAGTACGTTTAATCCGCTAACACTGCCCTCTAAAACAATGGCAGCGAAAACCGCTTCGGATGAACCAGGAAGAATCGTTGCTGAGGTGACACTACTCACAAACAATCCCCACAAACTCAATGTCTCTATATCCACTGCTAAACCTCAGTACGTCAGTATTCGAAAACGTTTTAACTTATAATTCTGCCTGACTAAAGTTTTTGTATCTGGAGGCCGCAACTTGATCAAAACACCAAAACAACTTGTCACCGTAGTGGTGCTCTCATTTATCGTTCCTATTGCCCTAATACTTCTGACAATCAACGTCATAACGGGCGGTATAGACGTCGATCCTGACAGTCCGGCGATGAGCGACGAAGCGGTTGCAAAGCGGTTGAATCCGGGAAGCGAAGCGCCAAAGAAAGCAGGTGGTGGCGCTACGGCGAGCGTCGCGGTAGCGAATGCTAATCCTGGAGAAAGTTTATACAACAAGGTTTGCCAGACTTGTCACAACGCCGGAATCGGAGGTGCCCCCAAATTCGGTGATAAAGCCGCTTGGGGAGAACGTCTGAAGCAAGGTAAAGAAACGTTATACAAAAGCGTGATCAACGGGAAAAATCTCATGCCCGCAAGAGGTGGCGCTGCAGGCGCGACAGATGATGACATCAAAGCATCGGTGGATTACATTTTGTCAAAAGTTCAGTAGTTGATCGACATAATGAAAAACGCGGCGCTCCTCGTGAGCGCCTTTTTTTTAGTAGGGAACTAACAATGACACGCTATGCGATTGGGGATATTCAGGGCTGCCACGACAGCCTAGAAAAACTTCTTTCCGTCATTGACTTTGCTCCAGAGAAAGACCAACTTTGGCTCGTGGGAGATGTCGTCAACCGTGGGCCCAAATCTCTTGAGACCTTGAGAAAAATATTCTCGATGAAAGACTCGGTCAAATTGGTTCTTGGGAATCACGACCTGCATTTGATTTCATTGGATGCGGGGTTCGGAAAAATTCGTGATGACGATACCGTCAATGAAATTCTCGAAGCCCCTGATCGAGAAGCTTTGGTGAGTTGGTTAAGAGCACAGCCGCTCATGTATGTCGAGGATAAGTACGTCATGGTTCACGCCGGGGTTCTCCCCGATTGGACCATCCCACAGGCTCAAGCATGTGCGCAAGAAGTTGAGGCACATCTGAGGGGTTCCGACTATCGGCTTTTCCTCGAAAATATGTACGGAAGCAACCCCGCCAAGTGGAACGAAGAGCTACAAGGGTGGGAGAGATTACGCATTATCGTGAATGCATTTACCCGTATGCGCGTCTGTCAAAAAAATGGGGAGTTAGATTTCAAATTCAAAGGTGAGCCTAAAGATCTTGCCGATAACTTAGTTCCTTGGTTTAAAGCGACCAGCTCGAGAGACAAAAAATTTAAAGTATTGTTTGGACATTGGTCAGCGCTTGGAGTTTATATTGGTGAATCCGTCGTAGGACTTGATTCCGGCTGCGTTTGGGGAGGCAAGCTCACAGCAATCCGGCTCGAGGACAACGAAATATTCCAGGTCGACTACTGCGGCTAGGTTGTCTTAATTCAATTTAATAGTCGTACCAAATTCCTCTTTAAATTTCGATTCGATTTCGACTTTATCGAAAAGATGATTCTGAGGTCCTCGACTTGCGATTTTTATCGAACCCACTAACGAAGCGAGTTGGCCTGTTAATTTCCAGTCCCAGTCGTGTTGAATTCCATACAATAAGCCCGATCGATACGAGTCGCCACAGCCAGTAGGGTCTAATATTTCCGCTGCCGATACGGCTGGAATACTGATCTCCTCGCCTTTCGTAAAAATCACCGAGCCCTCACCTCCTCTTGTGACAATCAGAGCTTTCACTTGTTTTGCTATTTCGTCGATCGATTTCCCGACCTTCTCTTGTAACAATTTCGCTTCGTAATCGTTCACGGTTAAAAAATCTGCTATCCCGATGAAGTGGACAAGCTCAGCTTGATCAAACATTGGGAGACCTTGGCCTGGATCAAAAATAAACGGTACGCCGCTCTGATGGAATTCATTGGCATGTTTGATCATGCCGCTCTTACCATCCGGCGAGACAATACCAAGGCTAATGCCCTTCGCGTCCAGGACGCTATTCTCATCAGAGAAACTCATCGCGCCCGGGTGAAACGCTGTGATTTGATTATCATCAAGATCCGTGGTGATGAACGCCTGAGCGGTGTACGCATCATTAATCACTCGAACGTGAGTCGTATCGAGACCGAGCGCCTCCATCCTCTCCGTATAGGGCTTGTGATCCTGTCCAACTGTCGCCATAACCACTGGATCGCCTCCAAGCAACTTCAGGCTATAGGCAATATTTCCAGCACAGCCGCCAAATTCCTTCCTCATCTCGGGAACCAGAAACGCGACGTTTAGAATGTGGATTTGATCGGGAAGAATATGATTCTTAAATCGATCGGCAAAAACCATGATGGAATCGAAAGCAACAGATCCACATATTAACGTTCTCATTTTTTCTCCAAAAAACTAAATTTTATTTCTCGGCGTCTTTGATTAATTACGTCTGGACAAGCCTTCGGTTTTTATCAATATTCATCAAAATACCAAGCCCCAAAAGCAGCGTGACCGCGGAGGTTCCTCCATATGACACGAGTGGTAGCGGAACACCAACGACCGGCAATATTCCTGTCACCATACCAATATTGACAAATGCATAAATAAAAAATGTGAGCGTTACCGAAATTGCAACTAATCTTGCAAACAGTGTCGAAGCGAGTGAAGCTATAAACAACCCTTTGTAGATGATAAAACCATATAACACTCCTAATACCAAAATTCCGAGTAGCCCAAACTCTTCTCCAAATACTGCAAAAATAAAGTCCGTGGATCCTTCCGGTAGGAAATTCAGTTGGGACTGCGTACCATTCATCCATCCCTTACCAAAAAAACCGCCGGACCCTAGTGCTATTGCAGATTGTATTGTGTGGTATCCACTACCCAAAGGATCGGCGTATGGATTTAATAAAGTCAATACTCTTAGCCGCTGATACTCGTGCAAAAACTCCCAGGCGAACGGCAGTGCAAGAAGAAATAAAACAACGAAAGCCAAGAGAACTCGCAAAGGGAGCCCAGCAAAAAATATAATGAAAAACCCAGATGCCAATACGAGTATCGCAGTGCCCAAATCAGGCTGCTCTAAAATTAATGCAACGGGTATCACTAGCAAAACCATCGCGAGGATAAAATTACTAAGGCTCAAGACCTTTTCATAGCGATCAAAATACCAAGCTAGCGTCAAAGGCACGGCTATTTTCATGAGCTCCGATGGTTGCAAGCGAACGAATCCCAAATCGAGCCAACGTTGAGCTCCCTTTGAAGCATCCCCAATGAACATCGTCAAAACTAGCAGCAATAATCCGACAAAATACAACGGTAGTGCAATTCGATGTAAATATTGGAAAGGAAGATTCGCGATACACCACATCAAAACTATCGCAACTAATATATTTACTAAATGCGTTGAGAGCTTCTCCCAACTTCCCTGCGAGGCACTAAAGAGCACCAATACACTGATTCCAAAAACCGCGAGAATTGCTACTAACATCGACACCGTCATCTTTTTTAAAAGAATCGAGCGAATACTCCCAAGTGTCATCGGAAGTCCTCGCCGATGGGTACTCGAGGTGTTAAATACGTATCGAAGACCTTCCGAGCAATCGGAGCTGCGGCACTGCCGCCGTGTCCTCCATTTTCAACTAATACCGCTAACGCGATTTTCGGATGCTCAGCAGGAGCGTACGCGATAAATAACGCATGGTCTCTCAAACGCTCATCGATCTGTGCTTCGTTATACTCCGCCCCCTTTAAACTAAACACCTGAGCTGTTCCCGTTTTCCCTGCGAAAGTGTACTTTGCTCCGGCCGCGGCCGCTGCCGCAGTTCCCCCTGGTCGGGTGACATCGATCATCGCATGGTGAATGAGTTCGACATTTTCGGCGTGCAGTTTCAGGGAAAACATCGGCAAGGGGGTTGTCAACTCTAACTCTTGATCACGATTATCCTGTATCCCTTGCACGATTCTCGGCACAAATACATTCGCACCATTCGCCAACCCAGCCGTGGCAACGGCAAGCTGAGTAGGCGTTACGAGATTATAGCCCTGCCCAATACCAACTGAAATAGTGTCGCCCAAGAACCATTTCTGGCCAAATCGCTTCTGCTTCCACTGGGGGTTTGGCGCGAGACCGGCATACTCACCTAAAATATCTAAACCCGTTGGCGAACCGAATCCAAAGCGCCTCGAGTATTCGTGTAAAACATCAATGCCAACGTCGTTTGCCAATTTATAAAAATAGGTATCACACGACTCCACAATCGCTTTGTGTGTATCGACAACCCCATGGCCATTTTTTTTCCAATCTCTAAAACGATGCTTCGAACCCTTGATCGTAAAGTAGCCAGGATCTGACATAGTCCATGAGGCAGTTCGAGCTCCACTCTCTAAGCCTGCAAGAGCGAAAAACGGTTTGATAGTCGACCCTGGGGGATACGTTCCGGCTATGGCTCTATTCACCAATGGTCGATCTGGGGATGACTGAAGTGCCTTCCAATTGTCTCGCGTGATTCCGAGTGAAAACAACACAGGATCAAAACCAGGCTTCGATAGGAATGCTAAGACACTACCATCATTGGGGTCCAGAGCAACAAGAGCGCCACGCCGATCACCAAATGCCTCCTCCGCTGCTTGCTGAAGCCGGATATCGATAGACAAATATAAATTTTTCCCGTTTGTTGGAAGATCAGACTCAATGGTTCGAATAGTCTTTCCCTTGGAATTGACCTCAACATAGTCGTATCCTAACTTACCGCGTAATGCTGATTCATAATAGCCTTCGATGCCGAGTTTTCCTTTTCGATCCGTACGAAGATAATTACTTCGCTGCCCTTGGCGCTCTAGGTCTTCGAGATCTTGATCTGTTACACGGCCAACATATCCGAGAAGGTGCGAAGTGAGTTCCCCGAAAGGATATCTACGATAGAGTCTTGCTCCAAGCTTTACCTTAGGAAAGGTATAAGCATTAGCCAGAAAAATCGCCGCCTCTTCATCGCTGAGCTCACCCCTAATAACAATGTTTGCGAACCTGCTCCGCCGGGCTAGCGTTTCTTGGATCCGCTCACGATCATCATTCGTAATCTCTATTAGGTTAGATATGCCATCGACTACACCCCAAAAATCTGCCTCTTCTTCAAGCGGTTCTAGCTCGAGCGTGTAGGCGGAGTAATTTTCGGCAAGAACAACACCGTTACGGTCAAAAATCATTCCACGACCAGGTATCCTAGGAACAACTTTTATTCGATTATCGTTCGACATGACCGAGTAATGCTCGAAGCGAATAATTTGTAAATAAATTATTCGCGCTGCCAGTATGCCCACTAGAATCACTAAGGCAACCAACGTTGCACCAAGTCTTTTCTTGAAATCAATAATCCCACTAGATCGGTGGCGCGTAGATCGGTTTGGAGGTCTCACTTTTTTCTAGATTATTATCAACGCAGTTTTACCCACGAGAAAAAGTAAAAGAAAGTGTCGCTCTCATAGCAGGCCACACCAGTGCCGTCAGTATGATCCGGTATATATCGCTAAGCGCGATTAGCGACTCATACGTGAACAGTTCAATCAAACCAAAAATGCCTATCTCAATCCCAGAAAAAACAAGAAATACCCGGAGTATTTGTTGTATAGGTGTCGCAGTTTGAAAGTAGACAGATTGCCTACTAGCGACTATCGCTACCAACACAAACGTAATCGAATGCAGGCCATAAATTCCTCCGGAGAGCCAGTCAAAGATTAACCCAACGAGAAAAGCGATACCTAATGGACACTCGAGCCTCTGCGCATTTATGGCCCAATAAAGTAATACCAAAGCTGCAAGATGCGGGAAGAGCGTTGACCAAAGACCGCCAATCGGTAAGGTAGACAAAATTAGCGATAAACCCAGCGAGATGATTACTCGCCACATATTCCTTTTATCGCGCCAATTTGCGATTGAATATTGTCTCACTTGACTCCCTTAGCCACCGATCCATAAACATCGTCGCCACTTACCGGCCCCGTGAAAATCACGAGCTCCATCCGAGCACTGGGGTCGGACATTGGATAGAGTTCGGCTTCAACAAATGGTGGTGGAGCGTCCCTATCTATCGCGCCCAGTTTTGCTACCGGGATCCCGATAGGAAAAACACCATCAAGCCCAGAGGTCACAAAAACATCGCCGACGGCCAGGTCTGTCGTATTGGGCACAAAACGTAACACCAACCTGTCCTCTCTACCTGAGCCAGCAACTATAGCTCGATAGCCAGTTCTAAGGTTCAGCGTGGAAACGCTGAAGTCACGATCAGTAATTAGCTTTACATAACTGTGGCGAGGAAAACTACGCTGCACCTGACCGACCAATCCTCCTGGATCAACCGCTGCCGCGCCTGCTGTCACCCCATCTGTTTCGCCAACATCAATTCCAACTGTTTTTTGAAATGGATCTGGCGATATAAAGGTAATGGAACCAACAACCACATTTTCTGGGCTCTTTTCCTTGAGTGAAAGGAGCTCCTCTAAATCTTTTAATCGGGATACTTGGGCTTTTTGACGTTGATCCGCGACGTACCCCACCAGATTGTCTTTGCGTAGCCGCTCATTTTCTAGAATCAATTGCCTTTTTGAACTTAAGTAAGATGTGGCAGAGCCAGCGATTCGTATCGGCAGATCAATAACGGAAAACAGGGGCTCATAAAAATCTTGTGCAGCCTGTCTCGGTAAGGAGAAAAATGAAGTCCTTAAATCAATGACGATAGCCACTACGGCCACAGAAACATAAAAGGCCGCACTAATATACTCGCGAGAAATGGACTTAAATGAAACGCGTGGGCTGGATTCCATTTAGTAAAAACAATACCTATTAATCAAGCCTTCATCGATCGCAGAGCGCCATATTATTCAGAGGCAAAGATGCCCGTAAACGGGTCGTCAAGTTTATCAAGAGCGATACCCGAACCCCGAACCACACAAGTTAACGGATCATCACTCACGACCACCGGTAATCCAGTTTCCTCGGCAAGCAATCGATCTAGATCCCGGAGCAGCGCGCCGCCCCCAGTAAGAACCATACCTTTATCGGCAATGTCTCCTCCAAGCTCTGGGGGAGTCTGCTCGAGTGCGTTTTTCACTGCAGAAACGATACTGTTCAGTGGATCAGTCAACGCCTCCAGAATTTCTGTGCTAGTGACTTTGAAACTCCGTGGAATCCCCTCTGCCAAATTTCGGCCTTTAACCGTCATTTCCTTAATTTCACCACCAGGATAAGCGAGCCCAATCTCTTTTTTGATTTCCTCGGCAGTCGCTTCGCCGATGAGCATCCCGTAGTTACGCCGCACGTAGTTAATGATCGCCTCATCAAATTTATCACCACCAGTTCGAACGGAGCCAGAATACACCACGCCTCCAAGCGATATAACGCCCACCTCCGTGGTTCCTCCACCAATATCCACAACCATCGAGCCAGACGCATCGTCCACCGGCAAGCCCGCGCCAATCGCCGCTGCCATTGGCTCTTCTATGAGCTCCACCTTACGCGCCCCAGCACCGTAAGCTGACTCGCGAATCGCTCGGCGCTCAACCTGAGTCGAACCACACGGCACACAAATCACAATTCTTGGACTAGGCGAGAAAAATCGTGAATCATGCACCTTCTTGATAAAGTGTCTGAGCATTTGCTCAGTTACGGTGAAATCCGCTATCACCCCGTCCTTCATCGGGCGTATTGCATTGATATTACCTGGCGTTCGCCCAAGCATTTGCTTCGCCTCAACCCCTACAGCACGGATAGCCTTTGTAGCCGAGCCTACAGACTCGTAACGAATGGCGACCACCGAGGGTTCATCAAGAACAATCCCCTGGTTTTTCACATAAATCAGAGTATTCGCTGTGCCGAGGTCTATAGCAATGTCATTCGAGAAATAACGGGTAACAAATCCAAACATGTTCACGTACCAAATTTTATTTATAAATATTAGTCCTACAGTGGGATTATGATAACCTATCGGACCTTAAATAGCGTAACACTTTGAGGTCCCGGCGCGAAGCTTGAGAGAGCCAGCCCCGAAGGAGTCATTGTGGGACTGCTTGAGAGAGCTAACCCCGAATTTTTATACGTATGTCGCTTGAAAAAAAAGATGTCCAGCGCGCAGCGCTTTTGGCTCGTATCGAGATCACCGAAACCGAGGCGAATGAAACATTCGAACAACTCGGGAAAGTGTTCGACCTCATCGAACAAATGAAGATCATCAACACCGATGACATTGCACCCATGGCGCATGCTCAGGACATCTCGACCCGATTAAGAGATGATGTTGTCACAGAAAAAGATCGTCATGAGGAATTCCAGGAGGTAGCTCCTGCCACAGAGCGAGGACTTTATCTCGTGCCGAAAGTGATCGAGTAACGTGTTCGACAAATCACTTAAAGAATTAGCGAGCTCGCTTGCCAGCAAAGACTTCTCAAGCGTCGAGTTAACGCAAGCCTATCTAGATCGCGCAAAAGAACTCAACACATCGATCAATGCTTTTGTGACGATTGACGAAGAACAGAGTCTCGCGCAAGCAAGATCTGCGGATCAAAAAATTGCGCAAGGAAATATCCAGGCTCTCACAGGAATCCCGATTGCTCACAAAGATATCTGGTGCGCTAAAGGATGGATGACAACCTGTGGCTCCAAGATGTTGCAAAATTTTAAGGCGCCATACAACGCACACATTATCGATCGATTTAACACCGCTGGATCTATCATCCAAGGCAAAACGAATATGGATGAATTCGCGATGGGATCTTCGAATGAGACCTCATTTTTTGGCCATGTCAAAAACCCATGGGATTCCAGTCGAGTCCCTGGAGGCAGCTCGGGTGGATCCGCAGCAGCCGTTGCTGCACGTATGACCCCAGCTGCAACCGGAACTGACACCGGCGGCTCAATTCGACAACCTGCAGCACTTTGTGGCATCTCGGGTCTAAAACCGACCTACGGTTTGGTATCTCGGTATGGGATGATCGCCTTCGCGTCGAGCTTAGATCAGGGCGGTCCGATGGCTCGATCAGCAGAAGACTTAGCAATTCTGACTGAAGTCATGGTTGACTATGATATGCGCGATAGTACAAGCCTAAAACGCGATCCAGTTAACTATTCGGCTAATCTGGAAACTTCCATAGCAGGGATAAAAATTGGATTACCAAAGGAGTACTTCAGTGATGAAGTCTCACCAGACGTGCAAAAAGCCGTTGCTAGCGCAATCGGTGAATACAAAAAATTAGGAGCAGAAATCGTCGATGTCTCCCTTCCAACTAGCCCACTATCTGTTGCGGCCTACTATGTGATCGCCCCAGCAGAAGCGTCCAGTAATCTATCGAGATTTGATGGGGTTCGCTATGGTCACCGAGCAAAAGAATATAAAGACCTCAATGAGATGTACGCGAAGACCAGGGCTGAAGGATTCGGCGCCGAAGTAAAACGACGCATTCTCATCGGGACTTATGTTCTATCCCACGGATACTATGACGCCTATTACATCAAGGCTCAAAAAATACGAAGACTCATATCACAGGACTTCGCACAGGCATTTGAAAAATGCGATCTCATTTTGAGCCCAACCGCACCTGGAACAGCATTTGGAATCGGAGAAAAAGCATCTGATCCGGTGCAAATGTACTTGTCAGATATTTTCACGATTGCCGCAAATCTTGCTGGGCTACCTGCGATGTCTATTCCCTGTGGGCTCGACGATGCGAACCTACCAATCGGTTTGCAACTAATCGGAAATTATTTTGATGAAGCTCGAATGTTAAATGCCGCTCATATGTATCAAAAGGCGACTGATTGGCATCTAAAACAAGCCCCTTTGAAGTGAACGATATGGAATGGGAAATCGTAATCGGAATTGAAACCCACGCTCAACTCTCCACCGAGTCGAAAATTTTCTCGGGAGCATCTACGAATTTTGGCGCCGATCCAAACGTGAATGCGTGCGAGGTGGATATCGCTTTGCCTGGAGTTCTGCCAGTTCTAAATAAAAAAGCGGTCGAAAAAGCGATTCAGTTCGGGATTGCAACCGGTGCCCGCGTCAATCGCCAATCCATTTTCGCTAGAAAGAATTATTTTTATCCTGATCTACCGAAGGGATATCAAATTAGCCAGTTTGAAAATCCTGTTGTTGAAGGTGGAGAGATAAAAATCAGCGTTGATGGCGAGGAAAAAATTATCCGTCTAACCCGGGCACATTTAGAAGAGGATGCCGGAAAGTCCCTCCACGAAGACTTTGTCGGGATGAGTGGAATTGATTTGAATCGCGCTGGCACACCACTGCTTGAAATTGTGAGCGAGCCTGATATGCGCTCAGCGCGAGAAGCAGTTGAATATGCGAGACATCTCCATACGCTTGTTCAGTGGATCGGCGTTTGTGATGGAAATATGCAGGAGGGAAATTTTAGGTGCGATGCAAACGTCTCGGTCAGAAAAAAAGGTGAAAAAGAATTTGGCACAAGACGCGAAATCAAGAACCTAAATTCCTTCCGCTTCCTCCAACAAGCGATTGAATTTGAGGCGCAGTGGCAAATTGAACAAATTGAAGACGGTCACAAAATTATTCAAGCGACCGTGTTGTTTGATCCAGATTCTGGAGAAACCCGGCTCATGCGAACCAAAGAGGACGCGCATGACTACCGCTATTTCCCAGATCCAGATTTACTACCCCTCAACATCGACGAGAAATGGTTTACTTCGGTAGAGCAAGCAATGCCAGAGTTACCCTTGGCAAAAATCGAGAGATACGTGAAAGACCTTGGTCTAAGTGCTATCGATGCACAATCGATGGTGGCAAGCAAAGGCATCTCCGACTTTTTTGAATCGGCCATTTCTCAGATTCCAGAATCGGAAACGAGAAAAATATCTAAGTTAGTCGCGAACTGGATTAACGGAGATCTGGCTGCCGCACTCAACAAAGAACAAGTTGAGCTCGTCGACAGCCCAGTTACCGCAAAAATGATCGGGGATTTAGCCCAGCGTATCGCAGACAACACGTTGTCATCAAAGCTTGCGAAACAAGTTTTTGAAGGACTTTGGAATGGCTCAGGGTCGGTTGATGAAATTATCGAGAAGGAAGGCTTAAAACAGCTGTCCGACTCATCCGAGCTAGAAACATTTGCGGATCAAGTCATCGCCGCAAATCCACAACAAGCTGAAGATTTTCGTGGTGGAAAAGAAAAAGCACTGAATGCTTTAGTTGGACAAATGATGAAGCTCACAAAAGGGAAGGCAAACCCTGCCCAAGTTAACGAAATTTTAAGAAAGAAACTTGCTTAAACGTCGACACCGTATTGCAGTCGATATGCTTTTATTTTCTCCAAATCTTGCTTCAGATCATTTTTTTGTTCTAAAAAATTTACCAGATCAGAGAGATTAAACATACTAATCACTTTGATTTGCAGATCCTCCTCTATCTCCTGAATCGCAGACCGCTCGCCCGTACCTTTTTCTTGGCGATCGAGACATACAACAATCCCACAAACGCTCGCGCCACTCGCTGAAATAATATCAACGGACTCTCGAACCGACGTCCCCGCTGATACAACATCATCAATAACCAAGACCCTTCCAGAGACAGGGGCACCGATGGTTGTTCCACCTTCACCATGATCTTTGGCTTCCTTTCGATTGAAGGCAAATGGGGTGTCTACCCCTCTATTCGCAAGCCCTATCGCTGTGGCAGCAGAAAGTGGTATACCCTTATAGGCTGGGCCGTACAACATATCGAAGGAGACTCCAGATTCTAGTATCGCCCGCGCATAGAAATTTCCGAGCTCGCGGAGACTCTCTCCGGTATTAAAGAGTCCCGCATTAAAAAAATATGGAGATAGGCGGCCTGCTTTAGTTTTGAATTCTCCAAAACGCAGTACATTAGAGGAAAGTGCAAACTTAATAAAATCAGATTTCAGTTCTAATTTTCTATCCGTCATGAGAATAATTTCACTAAATTTAAATGGTATTCGATCTGCCTTCAATAAAGGGGTTCGACCCTGGTTGGAAAACGCGAAGGCTGATGTGGTTTGTTTGCAAGAGTTAAAGGCCCAAGAAGATAAGTTGTCAGATGAAATGAAGGCGTTTTCTAACTACCAAGGCTTTTTCCATTACGCGAAGCGACCCGGATACAGTGGTGTTGGGATCTATTGTACACACGAACCCGATGATGTCATTTATGGTTTAGATATCGAGGATATCGATGCGGAGGGCAGATATATCGAAGCTCGGTTTGGTGACCTTTCAGTAATCTCCGTCTACGTGCCCTCGGGATCGAGCTCAGATGAGCGATTACAAATTAAGTTTAGTTTTATGGAGCGATTTATTGCGCCATTATACGAACTCATACAGAGCGGGCGGAAAGTCGTCATTTGTGGCGATTGGAATGTGGCACATAAAGAAATTGATCTCAAGAATTGGCGTTCGAATCAGAAGAATTCGGGATTTCTTCCAGAGGAGCGGGATTGGTTTGACGGGATCATCCACAAGTTGGGGTATGTCGACGTGTTTCGATCTCTGAATCCTGAGCCAGACCAGTTCACATGGTGGTCAAACCGAGGACAGGCTTGGGATAAGAACGTTGGGTGGAGAATCGATTATCAGTTAGCCTCGCCCAATATCGCTGGTTGCGCCAAACGCGAGGAAATTTACAAATCGGAGCGCTTCAGTGATCACGCTCCCTTGATCATTGATTACGACTACCGAATAAGATCTTGAATAATGGAAAACTTTACCCAAAGTTTACGCATCTACACGAAGATACGTGTTATTCGGATGCTCTTTCTGGGTTTTTCTGCGGGACTACCACTATTACTGCTACTGGGCACCTTGTCCTTTCGGCTCCGTGAAGCAGGACTAGATCTAGCGCTCATTGGATTCTTTTCTTGGATCGGCCTTACCTATGCCTTCAAGTGGGCATGGGCACCACTAGTTGATCAGCTTCCGGTTCCCCTACTAACGAAGGCACTCGGAAGAAGAAGGTCATGGCTCGTTTGCTCGCAGTCATTAGTAATTATTGGCTTAAGCGGTCTCGCCTTTAGCGACCCATCGATATCCATCACGGCAGTCATATCGTTTAGTCTCTTGACCGCTATTGGCTCTGCGACCCAGGACATAGCACTTGATGCTTTTCGAATCGAATCTGCTGAAACCGAAGATCAAGGGGCGATGGCTGCGACTTACCAGATCGGATACCGAGTCGCTATGTTGGTCGCATCCGCGGGAACACTATTTTTAGCTGATCTGTTTTCGAGTAATAGTTCCGGTTATGACGACGCAGCCTGGTGCGTTAGTTATTTGATCATGGCTGGACTCATGTTAATCGGCGTAATTACTGCCTTACTATCCCCCGAGCCCAGAGTGCTATCGACATCCGAGGGAGAAATTAAATCAACAAATAGAGAGTCACCACTTTTGCGACTAAAAAGATGGCTAGTAAATGCAGGAATCATGCCATTTGTAGATTTTGTCAAAAGATATAAACGACAAGCAATACTAATTCTCATCATGATTTCTATATACAGAATATCTGATGTGGTGATGGGAGTGATGGCTAACCCTTTCTACGTAGATATTGGTTTTTCTAAGCAGGAAATCGCCACAGTCACCAAACTATTTGGCGTAATCATGACTTTGTTAGGCGCTGTGATTGGTGGGGTTTTCGTCAAACATTTTGGCGCCCTCCGCATGCTCATTATAGGAGCGGTACTCACAAGCAGTACTAATCTCCTATTCGCATGGCTCTCAAATATTGGAGCAAATATCCCGGCGCTCGTTCTTACGATATCCGCTGACAATCTGAGCGCTGGCCTCGCAACAGCCGCTTTTGTATCCTATCTCTCAGGACTGACAAACATAAAGTATTCAGCCACCCAATATGCTTTATTCAGCTCTGTAATGCTTTTGATTCCAAAGTTCCTAGCTGGATGGTCAGGGGTTTTTGTAGAAGAACTCGGCTATGAGAATTTCTTTTTATTCTCCGCCGCTTTGGGCGTTCCGGTGATTTTACTTTTACTAATGTTATACCGAGACGCCATGAAGACTACTTGAATAAATTCATTCAAGAATTCATATTTTATTTCTTATCAAAACGATAAATAGCGAGCATCCCAAGAAAATTTGGCAATGCCCTGATCGGATTACCCGCCTCATTCAAGACAATCCGATCAATGACATTCATATTGTGGGTATCACAAAACATCTCGAAATCCTTTATCGTCAGCACGTGTATGTTTGGAGTGTTGTACCACTCATACGGCAAGGATTTGGAAACGGGCACTCTTCCCGTAAAAATTTGGATCCGATGTTTCCAAAAGCCAAAATTTGGAAATGTGACGATGACTTGCTTTCCAACACGGAGCATTTCACGAACGATCTTCTCAGTGTGGTGAACGGTTTGAAGTGTGAGCGACAGAATCACGTAATCAAAGGAGGAATCATTAAAGCCTGATAGACCACGCTCAAGATCAGCCTGCACAACATTGATGCCATTCTTAACACTAGCGCGCACCTTAGTATCATCTAACTCTATCCCGTAGCCTGAAACCTTTCTCACATCTTGTAAATGCGATAGCAGTGCCCCATCTCCACAACCCAAGTCTAAAACTCTTGCGCCTTGATCGATCAACCCAGAAATGATTTGATAGTCCCTTCTATTCATGGCAGTTGCTTTCATATCACTGAAGCCCTTCCCATATGCGATCGAAGTAGGTGCGAATTAAATTGTGGTACACAGCATCATCCATCAAGAATGCATCATGCCCATGCGGCGCTTCAATCTCTGCATAAGAGACATTGAGTTGATTATCGACGAGCGCTTTCACTATTTCTCGGGAACGCTGCGGCGAAAATCTCCAATCTGATGTGAACGACACAACTAGATAATCTGACTGGCTCTTAGCTAGCGCTTTTGCAAGGTCACCCCCAGTACTCGCCGCTGGATCAAAATAATCCAAAGCCTTAGTAATTCTCAGATAGGTGTTCGCATCAAAACTATCTGCAAACTTATCCCCCTGATAACGTAAGTAGGATTCGATTTGAAACTCGATATCGAGAGAAAACTTCAGGATATCTTCCCGTAGATCACGGCCAAACTTTTTGTTCATCGCATCGTCAGATAAATAGGTGATGTGCCCTATCATCCGAGCGATTTTTAGCCCTCTTCGTGGTACTACGCCGTGCTCATAAAAATTGCCATCGAAAAATTCTGGATCCGATGTAATCGCTTGACGAGCGACTTCATTAAATGCGATGTTTTGTGCAGAGAGCTTTGGTGCGGCCGCTACGACAATCGCATTTTTCACTTTTTCAGGTTTGTCTATCGTCCACTGCAGCGCCTGCATACCACCCAGACTCCCGCCCATGACTGCAGCAAATTGCTTGATCCCTAATCGATCGGCCAGCCGCGACTGCACCTCTACCCAATCCTCGACGGTCACAAAGGGAAAAGACCCACCCCATTGCTTACCAGTTAAAGGATTAATAGAGGAAGGCCCCGTGGACCCGTGACACCCTCCGAGATTATTAACTCCAATCACAAAAAATCGATTGGTATCTAGCGGCTTGCCGGGTCCGACCAGATTGTCCCACCAGCCAATATTTTTTTCATCTTCTTCATAAATGCCAGCCACATGGTGCGAAGCATTAAGCGCATGACATACGAGAACCGCATTGCTGCAATCAGAATTTAACTCACCGTACGTCTCATAAACGAGATCATAGCCTTGGAGAACAGCCCCACTTTTTAGGTAAATGTTTCCAGGAAAGCTCTCAAACTTCGGCGTGGCGATCATGCTTGAGATAGTCGACATTCTTAAATCGCAGCAATCAATTGTTATTACCCCGGGAAAGGGCAGATACTCTAACAAGCAAAGTGCGGCTTGCCTCTGAATACATATCTTGAATGAGCGAATCCTCCTCGGAATTCTTCGCAACTAAATTATCGTCACTGTAAGTCATTAGCCTCCTAATCACCAATTGGTCGACGACCGCGTCTACATCCGCTCCAGATTTAGTAATTTCGTACTCTAACTTTAGGAGCAACTCATACTCAGAAACCTTGCCTGTACTCGAAATTATAGAGTGCTTTTTCTCTAAATTTTCATTCAAGATTTTAAGGCTGATACCGGCATCTCGCGGATCGGAGACCACATTCACCGTTTTCTTCCTCTTTAGTCGTTCTTTGATTCGCTTCCCTACTTCTGAATTAGCTGATCCGTCTATGTAAATTGTGTCGAAAGACAAATCGACTGATCCTCTCAAATGCCAACCACATGCCCCGATACTGACGATAAGTAAACATGATAAAAGCAATCGGATTATGCGCGTTTTCATTTGGTCACCTATCAGACAGCTACCACATTAACAAGTCGGCCTGGAACCACGATCACTTTTTTGATCGCCAGCCCGTCAGTGTGAGCCGCCGTTACAGAATCACTCAAGGCTAAAGTTTCTATCTGCTCTTTTGTTGCATCCGCCGGTACTAAAATTTTACCTCTCAATTTGCCGTTGATTTGTACTACCAATTCGATTTCATCCTGGATTAAAGCCGTTTCCTCAACCTTTGGCCAATTCGAGTACTGGATGTCACCCTTGTACCCTAAGCAACGCCAAAGCTCATCAGTAACATGAGGAACAATTGGAAACAGTATTCTTAGGAGAATACTGAATCCCTCAAATTTCACTTTAATAACATCTGGACTATTAGAGGAAACTAACTCGTCATTCTCTAACGCATTGAGAATTTTCATAGCCGCAGACGCCACGGTGTTGAATTGCATTCTTTGATAATCAAAATTTGCCTGCTTCAGGGCGAGATGAATTTCTCGCCTGGCATTCGCTACATTTTTCGAAAGCGATCCCGTAATATCTACCGAATTATGTACGCCAGTCCCGCCATGCATCTCAGCGCCGTAACGCCAAACCCGTTTTAAAAATCGGTACGACCCTTCTACTCCATCATCATTCCAAGCAAGTGTATCTTCTGGTGGGGCGGTAAACATCATAAAGAAACGGGCTGTGTCCGCTCCGTATTTGTCTATCAGAAACTGCGGGTCGACCCCATTGTTTTTTGATTTGGACATGGTACGGATACCTGCAGTCTCTACCGGCTTACCGTCAGAGAGCGCTACTTGACCTGTACGTTTTCCCGACTCGTCTACCAAAATATCTATATCTTTCGGGTTGAAGTAGGTTATCCGGCCAGATACCTCGTTTCGGAAAAATACTTCGTTTAGCACCATGCCTTGCGTGAGGAGATTAGAAAACGGTTCATTTAAATTTATCACTCCTAAATCACGCATCACCTTGGTCCAAAACCGCGAGTAGAGTAAATGTAATATGGCATGCTCAATCCCGCCGATGTATTGATTAACAGGCAACCAATAGTTAGCTCGATGATCTAGCATTGCGTCCGAAGAATCGGAGCTAGCGTACCGCAAGAAATACCAAGAGGAATCAACAAACGTATCCATCGTATCTGTTTCGCGACGCGCATCGCTACCACATTTCGGACACTTGCAATTTAAAAAGCTCTCTAGCCTATTGAGCGGATTTCCCGATCCATCCGGCACACAATCTTCCGGCAGCACTACTGGAAGATCCGATTCAGGCACAGGAACGTCTTCACATACTGGGCAGTGAATTATCGGGATAGGAGTTCCCCAATACCGCTGGCGAGAAATTCCCCAATCGCGTAAACGCCATTGAATATGTTTCTCGCCGAGATTCGCATTCGAAAGATCAGCAGTTATTTTCTGGCAAGCGTCAGGAAAACTAAGTCCATCATACCGCCCTGAATTCACACATACGCCTTTTGAGGCATACCACTCTTGCCAGGCGTCAACTGAAAAATCCTGACCTTCGATGTTTATTACTTGTTGAATCTCGATGTCGTATTTTTTTGCAAACGCGAAGTCTCTCTCGTCATGGCCAGGCACTCCCATGACCGCACCTTCCCCGTAAGTCATGAGCACGTAATTACCGACCCAAACCTCAACCTCTCTACCGTCAATCGGGTGCTTTACGAATACTCCGGTGGGAACGCCTTTTTTTTCCATGAGCGCCATATCTGCTTCCATGGTGCTGCCCTGTTTACACTCCTCGACAAACTCGGCTACTTTTGGGTTTTTTGAAGCGACATACTGAGCAATTGGGTGCTCGGCCGCTACCGCGCAGAATGTAACTCCCATCAACGTATCTGGCCTCGTGGTAAAGACACTTAATACTCGATCCTCCCCACCGAGCGAGTAGGGAAACGATATCAACGCGCCCTCACTTTTTCCGATCCAATTAGCCTGCATGGTTTTCACGCGCTCAGGCCATCCGCCGAGAGTATTCAGCGCTTCGAGTAACTCAGGCGCGTAGTCGGTTATACGCATGTAATACATCGGGATCTCTCTTTTCTCGACGATAGCGCCTGTTCGCCACCCCTTGCCATCAATTACTTGCTCATTAGCAAGAACCGTCTGATCAATCGGATCCCAATTAACAACTCCCGTTTTTTTATAAACAAGTCCTCGTTCGAACATCTTCACAAATAACCATTGGTTCCATTTGTAATAACTCGGGTCACACGTTGCCAACTCTCGGCTCCAATCGATAGCGAACCCTAGAGACTGAAGTTGTTTCTTCATGTAAGCAATATTGTCGTAGGTCCACTTAGCTGGTGGCACGCCATTCGCCATCGCCGCATTCTCAGCGGGCAACCCAAACGCGTCCCAACCCATTGGCTGCAGCACATTTAACCCCTTCATGCGGTGATAACGAGTCAAAACATCACCTATGGTGTAATTTCTGACGTGTCCCATATGTAACTTCCCAGACGGGTAGGGAAACATCGAGAGACAGTAGTATTTATCCTTTCCCTCGAGCTCTTCCGCTTTAAATGCGTTTGTTTCGGACCAGCGCTTCTGCGCTTCCGACTCTATCAGCGAGGGATGATATTGACTTTCCATAGTCTGACCTACGATAAAATAATGCCTAATTATAACTTTCCGTCCAGCCTTATCGTATATAAGTAGGCCTAGGATAAAGAAGACACATTATTTTTTAATCCTCATCCAATAACTAGCTGGAAGCGAGAGCCACAAAAAACATGTCAAGAAATTTCCCTATCATCTCGATAACTGGTGCCTCAGGCGCTGGGACTACCACGGTCCATAAAGTTATCGTTGATATCTGCCAGTCGCTAGGGGTCAGGGCGGCATTTGTTGAGGGAGACAGCTTCCATCGTTACGACAGATCCGAAATGGCTGCTCTTATTAAGGAATGGGAGCGAACGGCAGGAAGAGCTATCAGCCACTTTGGGCCTGAAGCAAATCTCCTCTCAGAACTCGAAGCACTATTCCAGCGATTTGGAAAGTCGGGAAGCGGCAGGATTCGTCACTATATCCACAACGAAGGGGAAGCCAGCATTCATGGAGGACAGCCAGGAACATTTACAGGCTGGAAAGATATTGAGGCAGGAACAAAGATGCTGGTGTACGAAGGGTTACACGGTGGCGCGAAAATCGATGATATAGATATCGCGCATCATGTTGATCTTCTGATTGGTGTCACTCCAATCGTCAACCTTGAATGGATACAAAAATTGCACCGCGATCAGAATGAACGGGGGCGATCAGTAGAGGATGTGACTGACACGATTCTGCGACGAATGCCCGACTACATCAAATATATCGTCCCTCAATTCTCACAAACAGACATCAATTTTCAGCGTATCCCGCTCGTAGACACATCGAACCCTTTTGCTGAGCGGGATATTCCCGATCCGGAGGAAAGTCTAGTGATTATTCGATTTCGAATACCAGATGCATTTGAAATGAGACAACTCCTCGATAGCTTTGAGTTTTCGCGAATTAGTCGCAGCGACTCCTTGGTCATTAGAGGGGAAGACCTGCCCTCTGCGATGCGAACTATCCTATCGCCCAGAATTGAAAAGTTGCTGCGCGATAGCGAATCATAGTATCCACCATAGCTCGTCCGAATCAACCAAAAAGAAAACTTGATGAATTCCATTTTAGAAGGCTTAAATAAAGAACAACTCGAAGCAACTACGTTTCCGTCCTCATCGTCTCTCATTTTGGCAGGTGCTGGCTCAGGGAAAACCAGGGTTCTAACCACGAGAATTGCGTGGCTAATCCAAACCGGCCAAATAAATCCATTCCAACTGATGGCGGTCACGTTTACCAATAAGGCTGCCCGGGAAATGCTCGTTCGAATCTCCTCAATGCTTCCGATTAACACGCGTGGCATGTGGGTTGGAACTTTTCACGGTCTTTGCAACCGGATGCTCCGCTCACACCACCAAGAAGCGAAGTTACCGCAAACTTTTCAGATATTAGATTCTGCTGATCAACTATCAATGATAAAGCGCGTCATGAAGTCGATTGCAGCCGACGAAAATAAATATCCGTACAGACAAGTTCAGTACTTTATTAACTCCAACAAAGAGGAAGGATTACGTGCCAGTCAAGTTGACGTAATTGATGAGTTCTCGCGTAATCTCGTTGACATATACGAGCAATACGATCGAGCTTGTCAACGAGAGGGGGTTGTCGACTTCTCTGAATTACTGCTTAGATCCTTCGAACTTCTATCTGGTAACGAAAGGCTCTTAGAGCACTACCGAAGCAGATTCAGACACATCTTAGTCGATGAGTTTCAAGACACAAACAAGCTTCAGTATGCTTGGCTACGCCTTCTCAAAAGCGTGTCCACTGCCGTCATGGCTGTTGGCGATGATGATCAGTCAATCTATGCATTTCGTGGTGCGCGAACCGGCAACATGCTCGACTTTGAAAAAGACTTTGGGGTGCAAAAAATCATACGTCTCGAGCAAAACTATCGATCTCACGGAAACATTCTTGATGCGGCTAATGCATTGATCAGTAACAATGACGCGCGGCTAGGAAAGAATCTTTGGACTGACGAAGGAAAAGGTGAGCCCATCCGTCTGTATAGTGCCGCCACCGACAGTGAAGAGGCGAGTTTTTTATTAGAGGAAGTGCAAACACTCGCGAGAGAAGGCATTGCTCTGAATGAAATTGCATTGCTGTATCGTTCGAATGCTCAGTCTCGAATATTGGAACATACGCTGTTTAAAGCGGGAATGTCTTATCGAGTTTATGGTGGGTTACGTTTTTTTGAACGACAAGAGGTTAAACACGCACTCGCCTATCTTAGGTTGATTGCTAATCCTAACGATGACGGCGCGTTTCTACGAGTTGTTAATTTTCCGACGAGGGGAATTGGAAATCGCACACTGGAGTCGATACAAGATATATCTAAACAAAGTGGGACCTCACTTTGGCAAGCAACGTGTTCTTTTCCTCCATCGGGAAGAGCAGGAGCCTCTCTGTCGAGCTTCGTATCATTAATTGAGAACATAAAACTACAAACTGAGGGCTTCAATCTCCCCGACCTAATTGAGCACGTTATTGAGTCAAGCGGGCTCATTCAGCATTATCAAAAAGAAAGAGAAGGACAAGACCGAATAGAGAATTTGAAAGAGCTCGTAAATGCTTCTACAACATTTGTGAAAGAAGAGGTCGTAGTCGAAGAAACGAACGAGGTCGAAGCATCAGAAATGGATCCACTTACAGCGTTTCTTGCACATGCCTCATTAGAGGCAGGAGATAACCAAGCACAAGCGGGCGAAGATGCTCTTCAACTCATGACTGTACATTCCGCGAAGGGTCTTGAATTTAACTCCGTGTTTATCAGTGGACTTGAGGAAGGGATTTTCCCCCATGAAAATAGCCTAAACGAGCAGGGGGGGCTTGAGGAGGAACGTCGGCTGATGTACGTTGCAATGACTCGAGCGCGACGTAGACTTTACCTTTCCTATTCGCAAATTCGTATGCTTCACGGCCAAACTCGCTATAACGTCGAGTCTCGATTTGTCGAGGAGATTCCAAGCGAAACACTCAAGCGCATCAACTCTAAAGACAAGGAGTCAACGAATACTGTCATGCCCAGAATTCCTAATCGACGGATGGCAGCGACTATCGGGGGCTTTAGAATCGGCCAGCAAGTATCGCATCCAAAATTTGGTATTGGCGTAATCGTACAAGCCGACGGAAATGGTCAAGACGCGATGGTACAGGTTAATTTCAGTCATGAAGGGCTTAAGTGGCTGGCACTAGAGTTTGCAAAACTTAGTGCAGCGTAACTAAGCTGAAAAAACTAGATCTCCGTGCTCCACTCTTTTTCGGTGGCTCATTAAGATTTTTTTAAACTGTAATGGATCGTGTGCGTGGGTCATCTCCCCTGGTCTAGGAAGATGAAAATCGTACAAACGCGAAACCCAAAACCGAAGCGCACCAGCACGCAACATTCTTGGCCAAACTAATTTCTCATCGTCATTAAAGTCGCGAATACTTTGATATCCCTCAAGTAACGCCTTCACTCTTTTTTCCTCAAGAGAACCATCTGGCTTTACACACCAGTCATTTGCCGTAATTGCTACGTCGTAGATCCACAGATCGACACACGCAAAATAAAAATCGATAAACCCGCCAATTCGACCACGATCAAATAACACATTGTCGCGAAACAGGTCCGCGTGAATAGGGCCCGTCGGCAGATCTTTGGGTAAAGCTTCAGCCTGGTAATTTATCTCTGACTTTAGTAGGGATTTTTCGTCATCACTTAAAAAAGGATAAATTTCAGGTGCAACGTTACTCCACCAAGAGTGTCCACGTAAATTCTTGAGCGCCATCGGGTACGATTGGCCTGCTTTGTGTAAGCGGGCTAGATGCTCGCCAACCTGATATACATGCTGCTCCTTGGGGTTCAGTACTGGCGCTCCCGGTAGCTTGGTCACTATAGCCGCTGGCTTGCCGTTCAATGCGCGAAATAGCTTTCCATCAAAACCTTGTATAGGGTTCGGCACTAGGATCCCATGGCTACTTAAATGTGACATGAGTTGGAGATAAAACGGCAGTTCGGCGTCAGTGAGCTTCTCAAATAAAGTGAGCACAAAGGTCTCTTGGTCTGTATCCAAGAAATAATTCGTATTCTCAATGCCAGAGAGGATCCCTCGCAGATCGGTCACCCTACCAAGTGAGAAATTGCTCTTAACCCACTTGTCTGCCTCTTCTATACTAACCTTGGTAAATACTGACATGGAAATACAAATGAATAATTCGTTTATAAACTTGGCTTAGCCAAAATACTCCTGACGCGTTTGAAAATTACAAACTCTGACATAATAAATATCTCACGCTTTGGCCTAACAAAAATTGCTTTGTCCTAAATGAAAAAACTCTTGCTCATCGACGGATCATCTTACCTTTATCGAGCTTTTCACGCGCTGCCAGATTTTAGGAACCCACAAGGCGATCCCACTGGCGCCATCTACGGCGTGGTTAATATGCTCAGACGTATCATCGATCAAATGCAATGCGATTATATCGCTTGCATATTCGATGCAAAAGGTAAAACGTTTAGAGACGAAATTTATGCGGAATATAAAGCGAACCGGCCAAGCATGCCAGACGACCTAGTTCGTCAGATTGAGCCGCTGCACCGATGCATTAAAGCTCTCGGGATACCTCTAATTTCGATCTCTGGAGTTGAGGCAGATGACGTCATCGCGACCCTCACTCAAAAAGGGACTGAACAGAGTTTGGAAGTAATCATCTCAACGGGTGACAAAGACATCGCCCAATTGATTCAACCTAACGTAAGACTAATCAATACCATGACCGAAGAAACACTTGATCGAGAGGGCGTCAAGAAAAAATTCGGGGTCTACCCAGAGCAGATGATTGATTTTCAGACGTTAGTTGGTGACACAGTTGACAACGTTCCCGGAGTTGAAAAAGTTGGGCCCAAAACAGCCGCCAAATGGCTAGATCAATATGGAAATTTGGACGAGATTTTAAGAAACGCTGGGGATATCAAAGGAAAGGTGGGCGAAAACCTTCGCACAGCAATAGAGTGGCTTCCTAGGACAAAAGCGCTCGTAACCCTTAAAAAAGACGTAGCGCTCAATTTCAGTATTGATGACCTAATTAAAAAACCCGAATCCAAAGACGAGCTGAAAGAGCTCTTTACAACTTTAAATTTTAAAACTTGGCTCGCAAATCTAGATAAGCAGCAGACTGATTCGCCTGCAGTAACGCCGATTACCCAAGCGCCTATTCAAAAAGACTATGAGCTAGTTCTCACCGCGGACCACTTAGATTCGTGGATAAAACGAATTAGTGATGCAACACTCACCTGCATTGATACGGAAACCACGGGACTTGACTACATGACTGCACGGCTTGTTGGCGTATCACTCTCGGTCCAAGCTGGGCACGCCGCTTACATCCCAATTGGACATATGTATTCGGGATGCCCCGAGCAAATAAGCGAGGAGACCCTTCTCTCCAAACTCCGGCACTGGCTTGAAGATCCGAAGTATAAGAAAGTTGGTCAAAACCTAAAATTTGATCTTCATATTTTCAGAAATCACGGGATCGATGTTAAAGGGGTGGCGCACGATACGCTGTTGCAATCTTATGTGTTAGAGAGCCATCTCAAACACGACATGGATAGTCTTGCTGAGAGACATTTGGGGATCAGAACTACTACTTACGATGATGTCACTGGAACGGGGGCCTCTCGAATTCCTTTCTCTCAAGTTCCATTAGATGTCGCGACTAATTATGCCGCAGAGGATGCTGATATCACTTTACAGTTACACGAAAAACTTTGGAGTGAAGTTTCCAAAAACGAGTCTTTAAATCGTATTTATGCTTCCATAGAAATACCTACTATGCTTGCGCTGTTTGAAATTGAGCGACAGGGCGTTTTGATTGACTCTGAGAACCTACAATCTCAAACTAAGGAACTATCCGAGAAAATATCCGTTATTGAGGTCGAAGCATTTAAAGATGCTGGCGAAAAGTTTAATTTAAGTTCTCCGAAGCAACTGCAGGAAATTCTTTTCGCAAAGAAAAATCTCCCAGTCTTAAAAAAAACTCCTGGAGGACAACCCTCTACAAACGAAGAAGTGCTCCAGCAGCTTGCGCTTGACCATCCGCTGCCAAAACTAATCTTGGAGCATCGATCCCTTTCGAAATTAAAGTCAACTTACACAGAAAAACTTCCCAAGATGGTCTTGGAAGATTCTGGGCGTATTCACACCAACTACGCTCAGGCGGTTGCAATAACGGGTCGACTAGCGAGCAATGACCCGAACTTGCAAAATATTCCGATCAGAACACCGGAAGGGCGCCGCGTTCGGGAAGCATTTGTCGCACCACCTGGAACCATCATCGTTTCCGCTGACTATTCTCAAATCGAACTACGCATTATGGCGCACTTATCAGACGATAAAGGTCTTATCCGAGCCTTCAAAGAGGGCGCTGACATTCACCGAGAAACGGCTTCTGAGTTATTTGGGATTACGACACTAGAGGTTAGTAACGAACAGCGTCGATACGCAAAGATCATAAACTTCGGATTGATCTATGGAATGTCTGCTTTTGGTTTAGCACGACAAATGGGTATAGAGCGAAACGCTGCTCAGCAATATATTGATCGTTATTTTTCACGCTATCCCGGCGTTGCAAAATATATGGAAAAAGCGAGGGAGAATGCTGCGCGCGACGGTTATGTGGAAACGGTATTTGGCAGAAAGTTAACGCTACCGGAAATTCACTCATCCAATCACCAACGACGTCAAGCGGCAGAAAGAGCTGCAATTAATGCGCCCATGCAGGGAACCGCAGCTGATTTGATTAAGCTTGCAATGATCCGTGTTAATGACTGGTTACATGTAGAGGGCCTAAGCTCGAGGATTATCATGCAGGTACATGATGAATTAGTGCTCGAAACTCCTGATACTGAAGCTGAAACAATATTGAAAAACATACCTGTCCTAATGGCAGGCGTAGCAGAGCTTCGAGTGCCTTTGCTTGCTGAGGTTGGAAGTGGTTTGAACTGGGATACCGCGCATTAAACTAGTCGAAGAATTTCTTTACATTTTTCGGGGGCAAAAATGAAAGAGCAGTTATTTTTTAACTTGAACGATCTCAGTCAAGGAATACCTAGGGATCTTACCGACGGCGTAAAGACTCGAATTTTCCCAGGCGAGAATGTCATGATCTCAGTCGTTCGGATCACACCCAATAGAAAAGGGGATATTCATAGTCATCCACAAGAGCAATGGGGAGTCTTACTTGAAGGCAGTGGTGTCCGGATTCAAGATGGAGTTGAGCATACAGTCACCAAAGGTGATTTTTGGTGCACTCCTGGCGACGTTCCCCATGGATTTATAGCGGGACCAGACGGTGCTGTGATTTTGGATATTTTTAGCCCGCCTCGTGAGGAGTATAAAAAAATCGGCAAAGGCTATGGGGCTTAAGAATGGATACTCACCTTGACCGTTTGTGTCTTAGTCCTAATAAAAATATCGAACCAATCAACTTCACGTTACCCCCATTGTCCTGCGATTGCCACTCGCATGTGATCGGGCCAGAGAAGAAGTTTCCGTTTGTAGAAAACCGGTCTTACACTCCGCCACCTGCATCACTCGAGGATTATGTAGCACTTCACAAAGCGCTCGGAATAGAGCGGGCCGTTATCGTACAACCATCGGTTCATGGAACGGACAACCGAGTAACGCTAGATGCTATTTCCCGTTACGGAAAAAATGCGAGGGGCGTTGCCGTTGTAGAACCAACCATCACAAATGCGGAAATCGGCGACTTGCACAAAGGAGGAATTCGTGGAGTCAGACTAAACCTGCTCTTTAAAGGTGGAGTGGGTCTAGAAACAATGGAATTGCTATCAGAAAAAATATCACCATATGGATGGCACGTACAGTTATTGATTGATGTTCAAACCCTAACCGAACTATCTCCACGTATCCGAGCATTACCAACGCCAGTTGTGATCGATCACATTGGCCACATGGCGACCGAGCATGGGATCATACATCCCGGTTTTCAGGAGCTTGTTCGTTTAACTGCTGAGGGTGTATGTTGGGTGAAACTTTCTGGGAACTATCGCATATCGTCAGCCGGTTTTCCGTTTGTGGATGCAATTCCGTTCGCAAAAGCACTCGTATCAGCAAATCCTGATCAACTAGTCTGGGGTACGGACTGGCCGCACCCAGCGTTATACGAATATATGCCAAACGATGGCGGGTTACTTAATGCGCTTGAAGACTATGCGCCAGAGGCCTCAGTAAGAGAGAAAATATTGGTCGATAACCCTGCAAAACTCTACGATTTCTAAATCTAACTTTCTAAAAAATGACAGCAACCGACGCGCGCATTTTTGAACTTGGCGATTATCGAATTGATGTGATCGTTCATGGATTTCCGGGAAAGAGCGTCTGCCATGGGCCTTTAGGATTTAGTACGATCGCACTAGTGCGCTATAAAAATAAGGTCGCACTCATTGACGTTGGTGGATTTGGTCAACGCCTTATTCTGTTGGATAGACTAAAAGAATTGGGGGTTACGCCTGAGAGCGTAACGGATATCCTATTGACCCATTCCCACTTTGATCATGCAATCAATTGGGTGGCGTTCCCGGAAGCGACGATTTATATTTCTTCAGAAGAGATGGAATGGGCTAAAAAGCAACCGCATGGAAGAACCTATGTGCCTGAACTTTACGTAGAAGCACTCTCAAAACATGACAAACTTAAACTCATATCTGATGGTGAAACCGGCTTTCAGGGCATCAGAGCTATTGCAACTCCAGGGCACACCCCTGGTAGTCTTGTTTTCGTTTTAAATGCCGGATCGGTTGATGTCGTTTTTACAGGCGACGCTTGTAAGAATCGTGCCGAATTAATATCTCGCAGTGCTGATATGACTTTTGACAAACATGCGACTGAAGACTCCATCAAAAAAATTTGGGCCGAGTGGAAACGTCGTGAGAATGGGGTACTGATACCTGGTCACGATCTACCAATGATTATGAGAAACGGGGTAATTCAATACATTGGATCACGAGAAGCTGCTATCAAAGCATGGTATAGCGATGATCTAAATAAAACTACAATCTTCTCATTGCTTTAAACTCAGACGGGTTTTTCACCTTTGACAGTTGTTCGATACATCTCTCTACGATAACCATCGTAATCGTTAAACGCATGATGACAACAAATACGATTGTCCCAAACTACAAATGTTCCAGGCTCCCATCTTAATCTACAACTGAATGCTGGCTGGGATACATGCTCTTTTAAAAAGCTAAGGAGACCAGCGGCCTCGTCAGCACTCATACCCTCAATACCGCTGGTATAAGTTTGATCTACATACAAAGCCTTTTCTTTTGATTTCGGATGTGTACGCACCATGGGGTGATAATTGCCCGCAACCATTTTCTGAGTTTTCATGTCAAGGCTCATTGTTCCAAAACCTTTTTTTTGCCCATCACTAGCCTGATCTTTTTCTTTTTTCTGCGCTTCGAGAGCTAATTGATCCACAACACTACGCGCAGAAAAATGTACCTTTAGGTTTGCGATAACTGATTTCATTGTGTCGCTCAACGTCTCATAGGCAAGCACTGAGTTGCACCACATAGTATCGCCACCAAAAGGAGGAATATCGATGCCATAGAGCATCGATATCGCCGGGGGTTGCTCAAGGAAGGGTGAGTCTACATGCCAGCCGTTGCCAAACACCATTTCTACTCTAGTGTCTGCCTCCATAATTACAGGCTGTACGTTTCGATGACCCTCTACGCCAGTGGTGTAAGCATCATCAGCAAACTCTCCAAATCTTAGGGTGAAGGACTCTTGATCGGCATGAGAGAATTTTTGATCTCGGAAGTAGATCATTTTATGCCGGTAAAGCGCGTTCTCAACTTCTAGAAACTGCTCATCAGTAATTTTGCTAATGTCAACCCGACGAATTTCTGCCCCCATTGCAGCTGCAAGCGGCACCGCCTCAATGTGATTGTAATCTCTAGCCTTGTTGTCAAATTTTCGTGTTGGATGGACTTTCATCAACTACCCCCGTTAAGAAATACGAGTATAACGCTATCCCTGATATTAATTTATACCGCGATTACGATCCCTTGTGACGATTACAAAGCAAAAAGATTAATAACCTATTCGCCCGGTTCCTCACCTTTTGAGTAACTATCGCACGCGGCATCACTCTCTTTCCCATCCGGATTGCAATTGATGGCCTCATTTCTTATTTGGTCAA
>JAURFP010000030.1 GCA_030834275.1 Burkholderiales bacterium
TTTGGTGCTTGCTATACCGGCAACCCTTATCGGAAGCCAAATTGTGGCCTCTAAACACTTGGGAAATTGGTTGTTTTTGCCAATTTTTCGCTCGACTGTTCCCTTAAAATTTGAGGAAACATAGCAGCAAGTTTTGTAAATGTAACATTTTTTAAATATGTTTGTGTCATTTATATACAGGGATAAAACATCCTACCAACCAATCATCATTACATCGTTTATTTGCCGGACACTTTATTTATTTGTATCCTTAGGCCAATAACTCATCGAATTAAAAATTGGAGAAAAAGTAAATGGCGGCGGAAAAAAAATCACTTGAAGATCTCGCGATGGACTCCTCAAATCTTTACAAAGAGGAAACGATTACCGATCGAAAAGTCGGTACGATCCGAACGCTAATCCCCGTCAAATCCGATGGATCAGCAGATGACTCCAGAGGAGTTGAATTCGTGGGCGAAACGCAAATAATGACACCGATGGGCGCACTCCCCATCAATTTCCAAATTGAGGCGAAAACTTTGGATGAAGCAGTAGAAAAATACGGAGATGCAGGAAAAGAAGCTGTGGAGAAAGCAGTTAAGGAACTGCAGCAGATGAGACGAGAAGCTGCATCATCTATTGTGCTTCCGGACAGTATGGGCTCAGGTATGGGTGGCGGAGCAGGGCCCGGCGGGGGAATTAAATTGCCGTAAGTAATTTGGTAACGGTTATTGCTCCGCGGAGGATACTACCCGAAGAGCGATTAGGTCATCGATCTCCTGATCAGAAAAATTTAAATTTTGGAGTACTTCCCTCGTGTGTTGCCCCAAAAGTGGCGCAGACGTTTTCTGAGATGGACTTGTTTTTGACCACGATGTCGGAGTGCGCATCGCGTATAGAGAACCTTCGCTGGGGTGATCCTCGGGAATAAAAAACCCACTCTTGACCAGATGTTCATCGGCGAGGAGATCATCCACTCGATTCATTTTTGCTACCGGTACATCGATCTTTTGAAAAAAGTTTATCCAGTACTCTGTGGGCCTCTCTATGATAATTTTTTCCAACAAGTCATAAATCTTCCCAATATTCTGCGCACGCGCCGAATGCGTTACGAACTTAGGATCGCGCATCATTTTCGGCTCCCCGATCTCGTTCCAAAAGCGGGTCCACTGACCTTCATTGTAAACAAGCGCACAGACAAAACCATCTGAGGTTTGATAAACCCGGCGATGCTTCAAACGTTCATACCCAGATGGCCCACGCTCAGGTTGAAAAGTTAGACCAGCCATGTGATCTCCGAGGACAAAATGCGAGATTGCTTCAAACATCGGAACCTCAACCGCTTGTCCAACTCCTGATCGCTCACGCTGATAAAGAGCGGCGGTCACGGCATAAACAGCATGTAGCCCGGTAACTCGATCCGCAAAATTTAAGGGAACATAACGTGGACTATCTTGCCCTCCACGAGAGACTAACCAAGGCACACCAGTGGCGCCTTGAATAAGATCATCATAAGCCGCCTGACCCGCGCGCGGCCCTTTCTCAGAGTAACCGTAAGCACCTACGTAAATTATTTTCGGATTAATCTCTAAGATATCCTCGTAAGCCAGCCCTAAGCGAGCCATCGCCTGAGGTCTCACGTTGTAGATGAGCACATCGGCTTCAGCAATAAGTTTTTTAATGATTTCTAGACCCCTTTGATGCTTCAGATCCAGAGCAATCCCCCGCTTCCCACGATTCAGATGCAAATGCAAATGGCCCATTTTTGGAGATTTCATGGGGCCAACGTCACGCATATTGTCGCCATTGAGAGGCTCGACTTTGATAACTTCCGCCCCGAGCTCAGCCAAAATTTGCGTGGCAAAAGGACCCATTACAACCGTAGTCAGATCAACGATTTTTACGCCTTGAAGAGGACCAGACATCTGCAATCACCAGATACTAAGCGTCGCTACATGGAGAGAACCACAACCCATTAATACTCTAGGATTGGATATTGTAAATCTCTTCCAAAATAAAAAGGGCTATCCCGCTTGACTAGGAGACGGGCGATCGTCTCTGTGTCGGAAATTGATGCGCGCTTTGGTTAAGTCATAGGGAGATATTTCAACTGAAACTTTATCTCCTGCAGTGATTCGGATCCGGTTTTTTCTCATTTTTCCAGAGGCGTAAGCAATTACCTCTACCCCATTCTCCAACTCAACACGGAATGTTGTGTTAGGCAAAACCTCTTGGACCGTCCCCTCCATCTCTATGAGCTCTTCCTTCGCCATTCATTTCCCTCTTAAAGTGATTAAACCTGCGACGCAACCTGTTGCGCATTGCGTCGACGCTAGAACGCGCATTTTATATGCTTAAACAAAACCTCGTACAAATTTAATAAAAAACCTTAAGATGTGGCCATGAGGCCTGGATAGAACAAACAATATGAACCTTTACGAAAAATTCATCTTACCGAGATTGCTTGATTGCGCGTGTGGGCTGTCGGTTATTAATGAACATAGAGCAGAAATCACACAGCAAGCCTCTGGCCTCACTTTGGAGCTCGGTATTGGATCGGGTTTGAACCACCAATTCTACGAACAAAACAAATTAATTAGCATCGTCGGGATTGACCCAAGTGATCAACTACTTCGGATAGCCAAGGTACGGTCGGAGAAAAGTAACGTCAGTACGCAACTGTACCGGGCAGTCGGGGAAAAGCTACCATTCCAAGATAAAACCTTTGACTCGGTAGTCGTCACATTCGCATTTTGCTCAATACCAAATCCATTGGGCGCTCTTAAAGAAATAAAAAGAGTATGCAAACCGACGGGGCAATTATTATTCTGTGAGCATGGATTAGCGAAAAGCCCTCAAATACAAAAATGGCAGCATCGTATCGAACCAATCTGGAAGAAAGTAGCCGGCGGATGTCATCTCACGCGAGATATTGGTGCGCTTATTAAAGATGCGGGCTTCTCCGTCAAAAAGATGGAAAACGCTTATGTACACGCCGCCCCAAAATTCGTAGGCTTTTTATATAAGGGAGCTGCAAGCCCCAACATCTAGGTTGACAACCTATTTTCGTAACGCCTTTCGAAGATCAGTTTTCAAAATTTTGCCGTAGTTATTCTTAGGTAACGAATCAACGAAGTAATAATCCTTCGGCCTTTTGAACCTGGCGATATGATCCAAGCATAATTGATCAAGATCATCCGTACTGATCGCGCCTCCCTCAGTTGGCACAATAAATGCCACGACATCCTCACCCCACTCTCGACTCTTTCGACCAACGACAGCGACCTCGCCAACCAGCGGGTGGAGCGAAAGAATCTCCTCGATCTCACGAGGATAGATATTCGTGCCCCCACTAATGATCATATCCTTCGAACGATCCCGCAGCGTGAGGAAACCAGATTGGTCGAAGAACCCAATATCTCCAGTCAATAGCCACCCTTCCCTCCATGTATCTTGAGTCGCTGCTGGATCGTTCCAATATCCTTTGGCAACAACAGCACCGCGTACAGCAACTTCTCCCAATTCTCCTGTTGGCAGCGGTGAGAGCTTACCGTCAACAACTCGTACATCTACCACCGAATGTGGGCAACCCACTGATGCCAAACGATCCTCATCTCCATTTTCGTAGGCCTGATTGATCACTGACTTACTCAGACAGGTGATAGTCATAGGAGCTTCCCCCTGTCCGTAAATCTGGACAAATTTAGGACCAACTAGTTTTAAGGCATCTTTGATATCCTCAACGTACATCGGCCCTCCGCCATAAACGATAGTTTTAAGCCCTAACAAACTTTTCGATCGATTTTCTTGTGCTCGGCACAAACGTTTTATCATTGTGGGCGCCAAAAACATTGTGACCCCGCGCCAATGCTCGAGAAGATCAAGAACCTCACCAACATCAAAATGACCACTAAGCGGGAATATCTGATTTGCATTCCGCATAACATGCGGCAAATCATAGAACCCTGAACCATGAGAAAAAGGAGCAGCATGCAAGATGGAATCTGAAGATTCGATTTGGTCAACATCTGCGAAATAACTCACCGCTCCTGCAACCATATTTTCGTGAGTAATCATTACGCCTTTCGGTCTTCCCGTAGTTCCACTCGTATAAAAGAGCCAAGCCACATGGTCGCAATCAAGATCCACCAGGTTGTCCTCGAGAGAGTAAGAGAAGCAAGATTCATATTGATCTGAATTAACGTCTAGGATCATCACTCGGTTTTCGTGTTTATCCACCGCTGCCGTAACGCTGGCCATTAAATTCGCCGTTACAAAACAAACAGCAGATCCGGAGTCTTGCAGAACAAACTCGAATTCCTTTGGGTGAAGTTTAGAGTTGATCGGAACAACGATTAATCCCGCGTACCAGGCCGCGTAACGAATCTCGAGGTACTGGTGGCAATTTTCCATAACTAGCGCCACCCGATCGCCAGGCCTCAACCCTAACTTGCCAGTCAACCAAGATGCAAGGCTACGAACCCTGTCATTGAGTTCTCGGTAGGTATAGATCACCCGCGTACCACAGGAAACCGCCGCGCACTCTGGAGCTCGCCGAGCTGCGGCGACTAGAAACCGACAAATATTCATACTTTTTATCTTATTTTAAGCAGCGTGTTACATTAGCAAAAAAGTAGTTTTACTTTTTGATTTTCAAACGTTAGGGGGATATGTGAAGCACTCAATTCGGTTTCTAATGATAGGAATCTCAGTATTTTTCGTGCATTTATCATTTGCCGAGGAAGCACCAACACTCAGCGCAAAACAATCAATCGTAATCAGTGCGCCTGTATCTAAAGTATGGGAAGTGGTCAGTGACTTCGGTGGGTTACACAATTGGCTTACCCCCATCCTCGATACGCAAATAACCCTGGGAAAGAATCGGCAGCAAGGTGCAATTCGTTTACTAACACGAGCGAACGGCACGAAGGTGGAGGAGCGACTCATAGCGTATGACCCAATTGAGATGAGTGCGACCTACACCTACGTACAGGGCCGGCCACTAGCAGCTGACTATATTTCCACTATGAAAGTGACGGCGGTAGATGGAGGGTCAAAGGTTGAGTGGAGCGCGACATTCCGACGACTCGATTACTGGAGCGCGAAACCGACAGGCGCAATGGACGACGAAAAGTTAACTGCTATTTATAACAAGGTTTATACCATGGGCCTTAGCAGCATGAAGGAAAAAATTGAGTCTGGACAAATCTAAGAACGCCTCAAGAGTGCGGGAGAGAAATGTCTAACTCCTTGGTGCATTTCAGTAGTCGCGCCGGCAACCTTATTATGTTCCGAGAAAGCGCGGAGCCGATCCTTAAGGCTATGGGATTAACTGGGGTTATCCCAAGCGCGATACTTCCTGAAGATATTCCTTGCGCAATAGAAAAACTGCAGGCGAGTAGCCTTTTCCAAGCTCACGAGCAGGCCGCGAACAATAACGCTGGGACCCCAAATACATCGCTGCGAACGCGCGCTATACCCCTAATGGAATTACTCGCTCGAGCCCAAAAAAAGAACTGTGAGATATTGTGGCGCTAATACCATCCTTGTTATTCAACAGAGCAGAATCACACCTATAACGGTTAGTGCTCCATGGAAATTTCGCTTCAGGATATTGGTACAAAAGAGAAATATAAACTCCTGACCGGTCTTATTTTTCCGCGACCCATCGCGCTGGTTTCGACGTTTAGCGAAGGTGGAATCGCTAACTGCGCGCCTTTTTCTTGGTTCAATGCAATCTCAGAAGACCCGCCGTTAATATATCTAAGTTTCAACCGAAGAACGGATGGGGAAACTAAACACTCCTTGGAAAACATCTTGAGAACAGGCGAATTTGTCGTTAATTTAGTCGACGAATCAATTGCCAATGAGATGCATTTATCGAGCCAAGAATTTGCAAAACACGTAAGCGAGTTCGAAAAGGTAGGAATTTCTTGGGAAATTGGAAAAACGGTCACCCATCCTAGGATCTTAGAAGCACCCGTATCGATGGAGTGTAAATTCTACAAGCGAGTTGACATAGGGCCCGAACGTGAATTCATTATCGGCGAGATCCTTATGCTTCACGCGAGAGAAGGAATTATCGACCCAAATAGCTTTTATGTTTCGGAAACACAATTTTGGCCTGTAGGGCGTCTGAGCGGTACGAAATATTGCTCGACTCGGGATAGGTTTGACCTACCCAATAGCCGATTTGAAAAAACGGGAGATTGAAACATGACAAATCAATCACCAAAGTCTATTACACCGAGCACCTTTGATTTAAATGATCATGTTGCGATCGTTACTGGAGCCAGCAGAGGAATTGGGCGCTCAATTGCGATATTGCTCGCCCAACACGGCGCAAAGGTTGTTGTATCGAGCAGAAAAAAACACGCGTGTGACGTGGTTGTCGAAGAAATTGAAACATTCGGTGGTGACGCCATTTCCGTTGAGGCAAATATTTCCCGCAAAGAGGATCTTCAAAATCTCGCGCAAATAACACTCAAAAAATTCGGAACAGTAACCACTCTAGTTTGTAATGCCGCATCAAATCCTTTCTATGGACCATTAAAAGACGTACCCGATGATGCTTTCGAAAAAATTTTACAAAATAATATTCTCAGCAATCACTGGCTGATTAACGAATCTCTTCCATCCCTCAAGGCAGCAAAAAATCCGTCAATCATAATTATTTCTTCAATAGCTGGCCTGAAAGGTACCCCCGGCCTAGGCGCTTATGCGATTTCAAAAGCGGCAGACATGCAACTCGTTAGAAATCTTGCGATCGAGTTAGGCGAAAGTGGGATACGAATAAACGGGATTGCACCGGGACTCATTAAAACGGACTTTGCTCGCACTTTATGGGAAGACCCAGACATCAGAGCCCACTACGAGGAGAAAACGCCCCTTAAACGGCTTGGCGAACCTCAAGATATTGCTGGATTAGCGGTCTTTCTTGCGGGAAACGGATCGAAATTTATTACTGGTCAAACTTTTGTCGTAGATGGTGGGATTACGATCGCCCCCTGATCAGATCAACTCCTACATAAGATCATTGACTCATCACCAAGGCGGAATTTACCTATGACTGACATCGTCCTACATCACTACCCACCTTCACCTGTTTCAGAGAAAATCAGAGTTGCGCTAGGTATGCTCAAAGCCGATTGGAAATCTGTAGAAATCCCTCGCGTCCCTCCCAAACCTGATGTATTACCACTTACTGGCGGATACCGAAGAACCCCGATCATGCAGATCGGCGCGGATATCTACTGTGACAGTCAATGTATTTTGAGTGAGCTCACAAATCGATTTCCAACCCTTGACGTTGGATCTAACGCTAACTATGCGAACATTATCAATCATTGGACAGACCACATATTCAAGTCACTCGTACAATTAGCGATCGGTGCAAGCGCTGAGGAACTACCGAAAGATTTTCTAGCTGATCGCACTCGACTTTTTTTTGGACCACAGTTTGATCTCGAGGTTATTAAGAAGACCATCCCCCATCTTGCTGCGCAAATACGTTCACATTTCACTTGGGCAGAGAGCCTGCTAAGCGATGAAAGGTTGTTCCTTCATGGCGATACCGCTTCGATGTCTGATGCTTGCTTTTACTACTTACCGTGGTTTATCCGCAGGCGATGGGCGCAAGGAGAGGCCTTCATGAAAGAATTTAAGCATCTTGAAATATGGGAGAACCGAGTAAAAGATATTGGTCATGGATCGCCATCCGAGATGTCGTCTCTCGAGGCCATTGAGCTCGCGAAATCCAGCACTCCGCTTGCCCTGGGCGAACTAGATACCAATGAAGTCCAAGGTTTGAGTATTGGTGATTCAGCGAGCATCGTTTTTGATGCAGATTCAGGTGAAACACCGGTCATAGGAGAGATCGAATACATAAGCGCAAATCGTATTTCAATTCGACATCAGAACGAAAGAGTTGGTATGGTATGCATTCATTTCCCTAGGAATGGGTATCGCGTTGAAAAAGTGAATTAATAGCGCACGCAAACTTTAGAGGAGCAATTAAGTGACTCAACTCAGCATTAAACATGTTTTTAGGGTGATAACGTTTCTCATTTTTTTTGCGCTTGCGGGCTGTGGAGATAACCCTGGCAGTCAAAATTCTCAGACGTTGAATCTGAAATTTGTAACCGGACCCCAGGGGGGCTCGTGGTACCCCCTCGGCGGATCGATAAAAGCGCTTGTAGAACAACGTCACCCAGATATCAAGTTTCAAGTGCTACCTGGCGCTGGTATCGCCAATGTGAAAGCAATCGAATCGGGCAAAGCACAAATTGGCTTGGCTAACTCTGTGTCCACAGTTGATGGGTTGGAAGGTCGTGCCCCTTTTACTGAAAAAGCTCACAATATCTGTAACATCGCTACACTTTATCCGCAGTACTTCCAAGTCATCACACTCCCCGAAGCGAATATCAAAACGCCTCGCGACCTGAGCGGTAAGGCACTTACCGGACAACAGAAGGGAAACACCGCGGAAGCCATCACAGGACACTTGTTGGCTGCCTATGACATAACGCTTGATGATCTATCTCGCGTAAGTTACGGGTCTTACACCGACTCAGTGACACTTATGAAAGATGGGAATGCTGATTTTTATACACTCGGAACCACCATTCCAGCCGGATCAGTAATGGACCTGGCGAGCGCACGTCAAATCGAGCTTTTGGAAATACCAGACGACGGAATAGAAAAAATGCAAACCTATAATCCTGGTTACCGAAAGGGGATAATTCCCAAGGGGACCTACCCCAATCAAAGCAAAGATATTCAAACCATCGTTTTTGCAACCCATCTCGCCGCGCGTTGTGACCTCGCTGAAGAGACGGTCTACGACGTGCTCGATAGTATTTTCGCGGGATTAGGTGAACTTGAATCGATTACGGTAGCATTTAAAGGTCTTACAAAAGAAAAAATGGCAGCTGACATTTCAGTCCCGATGCATCCGGGTGCACGGCGCTGGTACGACGAGCACCAATAGAGCGAGATCAAAACGCACTCCACGACGAGTATGAGTAATCCTTTGAAAGTTTTCGTAACGATCATCGCGGTAGCGATGTCCGTTTTCCATCTGGCTATAGCCTGGTACGGCCCCCCAGATGCGCTCACACTTAGGAGTATGCACCTTGGATTCGCTCTCACTCTTGGTTTTTTAACACTCGGAGTAACTACAGACCAAAAATCTACAACGGTCTCTAGGATAATCAAATGGATATTGGTACTACTAAGCATCGCGTGCTGTGCTTATTTGGTAGTTAATCAAGATTACATTCTTAGCAGAATGATTTACGTTGACCCACTTACTCAAGCAGATTGGGTGCTCGCAGTGGTTACTGTACTACTCGTACTCGAAGCTACGAGACGCGCTGTAGGCTGGACGCTTCCATTAACCGCAGTTGGTTTTTTGATTTATGCGATATTTTTTGGCGATATCGAGTTATCGAGACTCGCCGAACAAATGTATCTCGGTACCGAAGGAATTTTCGGGATACCGCTTTACGTTTCTGCAACGTACGTGATGTTATTCATCTTATTCGGGGCTCTTGTTGAAAGAACTGGAACTGGTGACCTTTTTATGGATTTTGCCAAGAGCATTGCCGGAAGTACGGCCGGTGGTCCTGCGAAGGTGTCCTGTATCACTAGTGGAATGTTTGGAACCGTATCGGGCAGCGCTGTCGCGAATGTGATGACGACTGGTGCGTTTACGATTCCGCTCATGAAAAAAATCGGTTATCGCCCAGCATTTGCGGGGGCGGTAGAGGCCGTCGCATCAACCGGAGGTCAAATTATGCCTCCCATCATGGGTGCCACGGCTTTTATCATGGCTGAATTTTTAGGGATAAGCTATCTGAAGGTAGCGATGTACGCCCTTCTTCCCGCGATCTTGTATTACTTGGCGGTATTCTTGAGCGTCCACTTTGAGGCAAAAAGAACTGGTATGCATGGCCTCCCCAAGAAGGAGTTGCCAAAATTACGGGATGTACTCAGCGAGCGAGGTCACCTTTTTATCCCGCTTGTCATCATTGTAGGGACACTCCTTTCCGGTTACAGCGCACCCTTTGCAGCGTTGTGTGGTATTGCCAGCACCATCCCCACAGCACTGCTGCGTCAGTCAACAAGAAAATATATTCGGCTAAATAACTTGATAGGAGCACTCGAGGACGGCGCCAGAAATACCGTCACAGTTGCCCTGTCTTGCGCATGCGCCGGAATTGTAATCGGTGTAATTTTTATAACTGGACTTGGTTTAGAGTTTACCAACCTTGTTCTAAGCGCTGCCGGTAATCACCTCATTCTTGCTTTGGTGTTAACAATGGTCGCGGGAATTTTATTAGGCATGGGTATGCCAACTGCGCCAGCATATATTATGCAAGTGGCCTTGCTGGTTCCGGCGCTTGTGAAACTTGGAGTGCTCGTTGAAGCTGCACACATGTTCGTGTTCTACTTCGCGATTCTTTCAGCGATCACACCACCGGTAGCGCTGGCCGTTTATGCCGCCAATGGAATATCTCGAGCTGCACTATGGGATTCCAGCCTAGCGGCCCTGAAGCTGGGCGCAACCGGATACATTATTCCGTTTATGTTTGTCTTTGGGCCATCGCTTCTTTTAATCGGGACGATCCCTCAAATACTGCAGACGAGTATCAGTGCAATTATCGGTGTCATTTGTCTCGCCTCTTCCCTATCGGGTTACTTATTCAGGCGGCTACAACCTCTCGCTCGGATTAGCCTTTTTGCAGCGGCCATTGTATTAATCAAGCCAGGACTCTATACGGACTTAGCTGGAGCATTCTTAATCCTACTGGTCGTTTTTCATCAATTCATAGCGCAACGCAAATTAGCGTAACGTAAACCTCAAACCTGTCTAGATAAAAACTTTCACACCGCTCCACGGTAGCTCAATGCAAGATAAAATATGGTTTATTCGTATAGCTAAGGACGCCCTTAAAAATGTTTGAGTGGATTTCATCACCTGAGGCGTGGGTTGCACTTGGAACGTTAACAGCCCTTGAAATCGTATTGGGCGTCGACAACATTATCTTTCTTTCGATTTTAGTTGGTCGACTCCCCGAATCACAACGAAATTTTGCGCGTAGGCTAGGATTGGGACTCGCGATGTTCGCACGCCTTGCACTTCTATTCTCACTTTCTTGGGTCATGGGATTGCGTGAACCGATTATTACTTTCGGTGAACTAGCGATCTCTGGGCGTGACACGATTCTATTTGGTGGCGGTTTATTTCTAATCGGAAAAGCCACCCAAGAAATTCATGAAGCCCTAGAGGGAAATGGTCATCAATCGAAACCATCGGGGAAAAATGGACTTTTATGGATTCTGCTACAAATTGCGGTTCTGGATATCGTATTCTCACTCGACTCGGTTATCACCGCGGTCGGACTGGTCGATGTTGTTAGTATTATGGCCACTGCAATAATCATCGCGGTCGGAGTCATGATGTTTGCAGCAGCACCGATCGGAAACTTTGTTGATCGTCACCCAACGATCAAAATTCTTGCTCTCGCATTCCTGATCCTGGTCGGAGTAATGCTAGTACTAGAATGCTTTTCGATTCACATACCAAAAGCTTATATCTACTTTGCGATGGTATTCTCTGTAGTGGTGGAGCTCATTAACATCAAAATGCGCAAAAACAATAACCACACGTAGATTTAAAAAACGAAATTCTTTTGCGCAATAATGCTAAGTATTTAGAAAATTCAGTGGCAGCCCCGCGCAATGCCAATCCATCGAGTAAAGTCTCCCTAGTCCAGAAGACGTAATAAAAGCAGTCTTTAAATCTGATCCTCCGAAGCAAACGTTCGTTACCATCAAGTCAAACTCTGGGGTGGGCACAACTGCTTTTACTTTTCCTTCCGGTGTTATGGCAGTCACGCAACCGGAAATGAGAGTCGCGACTACCACATTTCCTTCGGCATCTAAGGCGAGTGAGTCTAACCGCTCATACCCAGAGAACTTATGAAGTAATTTTCCAGGCCAATATAAATTTGGACTTTTTCCGAGCTGTCCTGGAGCCTCAATCTCAAAAGACCAAAGGCGCGCCGCGTTCGTTTCAGCCACATAAAGAGTTGCTTCATCTGCTGATAGCCCGATACCGTTTGGTGTGTCGAACGGATGAATGAGCTCTCTAATGTAAGAACCATCTGTTTTTGCATAGAACACAGAACCCCGATCAATTAATCTTCCACGTCGCTTTCCAAGATCCGTGAAATAAAATCCTCCATGCTTGTCGAACACAATATCATTCGGTCCTTTTAACGACTCTCCTTCACAGGCTGAATATATGGTCTCTACTTTTCCGCTCGATAAATCTACCGCCTGTATGGATCCCCCAACATAATCTTTCGATAACTGTTCGCCAGGTCTTAAGAATGGTCCACTTTGAATCCACTCGAACCCACCGTTATTACAAATGTACATTCTTCCATCTGGTCCGAGCGCAGCACCATTCGGTCCACCACCAACATGTGCAATCACCTCGATTTCTCCGTCTGGTGAAACTCTCGTTAAGGTTTGTCGCTCAATCTCTACAAGTATGACCGAGCCATCGGGCATGGCCACTGGGCCTTCGGGGAAACGTAAACCTCTGCAGATCTCTCTCATGTCCAGGACTCCAATTAGTTAATTTTTCTAGAGCATTAGGACACCACCATCCACATGGTAGGACTGTCCTGTAATAAAGTCTGAATCCTCAGATGCCAAGAACGAGGCCATTGCTGCAACATCCGTGGGCTGCTCACCTCTACCCATAGGCACAGCATTCGCACGATCCTTCCAAACAGAGCCAACAGGTCGACCTTCAATCGCCGCCCATTCCTTATCAATCTTTATCCACATATCGGTATCAACCGGTCCCGGGCAAATACTATTGACGGTTACTCGTGGAGCCAGCTCACTCGCCGCAGTTTGCGTGGTCATGATCACCGCTGCCTTACTAGCCGAGTACGCCCCCATAAACTTTCTACCGGTCCGCCCTGCTACCGAGGCCATGTTTATGATTTTCCCCAACGGCCTACCATTGCTCCTAGGTGACTGTTGCAACATTTGCTTCGCAGTCGCCTGCATCACAAAGAATAACGCCCGAGCATTGATATCATGGATGTAGTCCCAATCCTCTTCGGTTGTATCAAGAAATGGTTTTACGCGAATGACTCCTGCGTTGTTCACCAACACATCGATCCTGCTGAATTTTTCAACACTCTCAGCTACTAGACTTTTTGCAGCGCCTGGTTTGGTGAGATCAAGATTGACGGATAGTACTTCCACCCCTTTTTCTTTAATCGCATCTGCTGTTTTATTTAATGCCTCTTGCTCGATATCAACTAAAACAAGCTTCGCACCCTCTGAGGCATAACGCTGCGCAATTGCCGCACCAATGCCCCGAGCTGCCCCGGTTACTACTGCCACACATCCGCTCAAATCCCTCATGACCTACACCTCCCTCACTGCGCCCAACTTAAATCTGGGCGCTTATTGTGCCAATCCGTATGACGCTGGTACGCGTGTGCCATCGACAATATTTTCATTTCATCAAAAGATTTGCCATAAATCATTAACCCAATTGGCAAGCCATCTTTTGAATAACCACAAGGAATACTCACCCCGCTCAAATTCAATATATTTCCAATTGCAGTATTACGTAAACATTGGAGATTCGTTTTTGCGTACATCTCGATGCTATCTTTGACCTCACTCAGTCTCCTTGGAGCAATCATGACAGTAGGAACAATGATGGCATCACAAACTTCGAAGAACGCTTCAGAGATTTTTCGAACCTCTTGTAGCCCACGAGTAATATCTAAGTACTCGGTCGCGGTGACGTCTTTTCCTTTAATAATACGGTGAGCAACAATAGGGTCCAAAGCATCAAAGTGAGTATCGACAATCTGACGATTACTGTAGTAGGCCTCAGCCGCTATTACCAATCCCTTTGGATTTAACTTCACTGCTTCTCGAGCAGCCGTAAACTCTTCATTCACGATGTGCGCCCCAAGCTTACCAATGAGGTGCTTCGCCTCATCTAGTGCCTCAGCAACCTCACGATCACAGTCATCTCTAAAAATATCACTCGGAAACGCGATCTTGAATCCCTCAAAATTATGTTTCTGATCATTAAATTCACCGACTTTTCTGTAAGCCGACATTGAAGGATCATCCTCATCTTTTTTCGCTAGCGCCTGATACACCAGAGCCGCATCATGAGGACTACGAGTCAGCGGTCCTACAGAGTCGAGGCTCCAGCTCAATGGAAAAACTCCAGACCGACTTACCTGTCCCACTGTCGTCTTTAATCCCGTCACCCCATTGAATGATGCTGGAATTCGAACCGACCCTCCCGTGTCACTGCCAAGGGCCATTGGTATCATCCCAGCCCCAACGCTTACCCCAGACCCACTGCTCGACCCACCAGGTATGAACGCCTCCTTACTCCACGGGTTGTGAGGTGTTCCCAGCTGCCCATTCACGCCCACACCACCGTACGCAAACTGGACCGTATGAGTTTTACCTAGCAGGACCGCTCCCGCCTCTTTCAATCGACTAATCACGAATGCGTCTTTTTCCTGGACATTGTTTTTCAGGAGTTCAGTACCCGCCATCGTCGGAAATCCAGCGACGTGGTACAGGTCCTTTACCGCATATGGAATTCCATGGAGCGGCCCTCGATCAATCCCCGACGCCAACTCTAGCTCTGCAATTTTCGCCTGAGCCGTCGCATAATCTCCCATAACGTTGACGAAAGCCCCCAACTTTTTATCGAGCCTTTTGATTCGATCGAGGAAAAACTCGGTGATACTGACAGGGGAAACACCCTTCGACCGAATTAACACACCTAATTCATGGATAGATGCAAACGGATCAATCTTCAGCATAAATTTAACCTAAAAGAAATATGTTTCAGTGGATGTTACTTAGAAGCGCGGGTACTACCTGACTGATATCCCCTCTAAAAACAAAATTTGATACATGATCATACTGCGTCGGCTCAGCGTTTACGATAATGATGTTCGCACCTGCCCTATGCGCTATATCGACCGCACCCGCTATCGGATAAACCTGGAGAGTCGTTCCAATACAGATCAACAAATCGCATTGTCCACTAACTTCTAGCGCAGTATTTATTGTTTCTTCGTCCAGCGCTTGCCCAAACGAAATAGTTGCGCTTTTTAATATTCCACCACAATCAAAACAAGCCGGATCTTCTTCCCCATTTTTGACTCGTTCGAGCTCCTCCCACATCGGAGTAAGTTTTTTACATTGCATACAAACGACTTTATGGATCGTCCCGTGTACTTCCAAAATATACTTTTCTGCACTCCCTGCACTCTGATGGAGGTTATCAATATTTTGAGTGATTATCGAATACAGCTTACCCGTATTCTCAAATGCCGCGATGGCCAAATGCGCAGCATTCGGTTTAGCTGCCCATGCAGGATGCACCATGCGAGATCGCCAAGCAGCTTTTCTCACGTTGGGATCGTTCATATAAAATCGAATGTCCGACATTTTCTCGGCAGCGGGATTTTTTGTCCACATTCCATTTGGCCCCCGAAAATCCGGTATTCCGGAGTTCGTCGATATCCCAGCACCTGTTAAAAAAACTACTTTGGAAGATGCCTGAATAACCGCTCTTGCCCGCTCAAGATACTCCTCCACCATCTGCATCAACTACCTTTTAATCAAAGAAAAGAGGAATGGCAGGCTCTTATCCATTCGGTAGTCGATATCGGAGTGCGTATCATCAAACTCTTCATATCGATGCGCTATTTTCTGCTTCAGCAAGGAGCGGCTCAGGATACGCGAACCGTAGTGAATAAAATATTGGTCTCTCCGACCACAATCGATCCATATACCTCTTAACTTACGTAAGTTTTTTCCATATTTTTTTACAAGATTAATTGGGTCATGCTCTAGCCACTTACCCCAACGTCCCGGGATGAGCTCACCAGTATCAAGATGGAACGGCAAACGAAATCCGTTGGGAGCAGTTGGATCAGGATCGTATGTTGCCGCCATACAAAGATTCATCAAGCAATGCCCTTCCGAGAAATTCAACTTTTGTTTATTCCACACCGCTTTTAAAAAACGTTTTACCCTCCCGTCATCAAGACCGCGCGACAGATTCTCATTATTATTCGATCGTCGCTTGTATTTTGATAACTCATCTAATGTGTTCGGCCAATCACGCCGATAGATGAAATCGAAATACGCATCCCCAGAGTGATTCGCTACGGCGGACCATACATTTGGGTTTTTCATTCCCAGAACGAATGCACCGTACCCGCCGGAGGATTTTCCGTAGCAGCCTCGGTTTTTAGCATTTGGTAAGGTTCGAAATGTTGCATCTACAAACGGAACTAATTCTTCGACGAGATAATCCTCGTATGCTCCTAACGCAGACGAGTTAACGTACTGATTGCCTCCCAGAGAAGTAAAACAATCTGGGAAAACCACGATGACATCTCCAATTTTTTTATCACGCCAAAGTCGATCTAGACGTTCTGGGACACTATCCCCAAATGATTTCCAATTCGTTCTACCGAGTCCGGATCCGGTGTATCCAGCAAGATCATATAAAACGGGATAGCGACTTTTTTCCTTTGAATCATAACCAGGAGGTAACCATAAACGGACCTCCCTTACATGGGGATCTCCCAATGGATTGGCTTTCAATATTTTTGACGACTGCCAAACACTGACGATTTTTCCCAAAGGAGATTTTCGCTTGAGTGCCATACGTTAACGCTTCCCACAACGATATTTTTCAGTCAAAGCTTGGCGAATAAGATCTGCCGCAGACTTTTGAGTCAACTCTGAGTTCTTCACGAGGAATTCTCGCACTACCAAAACGAGCTCTGGCTGGCTCACACCATCTTTTGTACAAAACATCAACTCGTTGAATGCATCGTGAACACCCATCACCATTCCTACAAATTGACTTTGCAGAGAAACCTCATCACTCCCGGACCACTCGTAAAGACTTTCCCCCGAAATCACCTGACGCTGAATTTGCCTTGGGAGGGCAAAATTGATCATAAGAAAAAATAAGATTGGGAGAACAATGAATTTTTTATACATAACCAGTTACCTTGAAAAATTTCATTTCAAGAACGCAGCACTCTGCCATGCGTAGGATCGATCAGTTTTCCACTATCCCACGAGACCTTACCGTTCACGATCGTAAAGCAGATTCCGTTAGAGGGCATTACCATACGCTTAGAACCTCCCGGCAAGTCATATCTCCTTTCTCCACGATTGGATGAGCCGACGGTACTCGGATCAAAAATAGTGATATCTGCGAACCAGCCTGTTTGAATTTGACCGCGACGATGTATTCCGAACGTTCTCGCAGGATCATCGGTTAAACGAGTAATCGCATCTTCCAAAGTAAGGACGCCGCGCTCTCTTACCCAAGTACCCAACAAATACGTTGGATACCCCGAGTCGCAAAGCATGTCTACGTGCGCCCCACCATCTCCAAGTCCAAGTAGTATATCTTTGTTGTTTAGTAACTCCGCCATCCGATCTGCCCTTGTATTAAACGAAGCGATCGTGAATTCGAGCGCTAGATCATCCTCCAACGTCAGATCTAAAAATGTGTCAACCGGATCTTTCCCAAGAGCAACCGAAATGTCCGAAATACTTTTATCGCGATATTTTTTAAGCGTTGGCGAGGAAACCTCATGAAGTGTGATACGGCTCCAATCCCCAAACCCCATCGGATTTTTTAAGTCATGGCGAAAATGATCTCTGAAAGCTTTATCTCGATAAGTCGACTTGAGACCCGCGTCTGATTTATTTTCAAAGACTCTCTTCCAAGATGGGAAAGAGGCAAACGAAAATGGATTTCTCATGTCAACTTCCCTAGTTAAAGGTAGCGGAGAGGTCTGCGGGCGAGCGCCCTTAGCAATCATCGGAGCCGCTCTCTTTAACGTATCTCGAACAGCCTCAGAAATATCATCGCGGTCAAACAAGGCGATAAAAGTTACTGGGCGTCCACTTTCGTCTAAAAGCATATCAAGCAAAGTACACTGATCTTGCTCGAGCACACCAATCTGTCGAGTAAGGGCTACTTCAATCGATCCGCGCCCTCGAGACTTCAAAACATTTGCGTAGGCTTTTAATTCCTCCACACTCGCATTTCTACAAGCTAGAGGTTTCCCACCATACCCCATGTGCTGATTAAGAATGGTGCTGGAAAATCCAAAAGCGCCTGCATCCATCGCCTCTCCAAGCAGCTTTGCAATTTTCTGTGTTTCGTCTTCTGTTGCAGCACGGTCCATCGACTCTTCGCCCAAAACAAAATGCCGAAAAGGACTAAGCGGTGCCAGAAATGCGAGATTCAAAGCAGGCTTTACGCTTTCTCCAAAATGCATATAGTCGGCGAAACTCTCCCACTCCCAGGTGATTCCCTCCCGGAGCACATCGTAAGGGATCGCCTCCACATTCTCGAGATCACGCATCGCAATCTCTCGAGCATCCGCGCCGCATGGTGCAATACCTACCCCACAGTTACCTAGAACTGCAGTCGTGACGCCATGCCAACTCGAGGGAGAAAGCGTGCTGTCCCAACAGATTTGGGCATCGTAGTGAGTGTGCGGATCGATAAAACCAGGACAAACAATATTACCCTCAGCATCTATGATTGCTTTTGCAGAATCCTTGCAAACACCTACATCAACAATCGTGTCCGAAACGACCCCTACGTCTCCGAAATACGCAGGTCTACCAGTCCCATCGACGATAGAACCATTTTTTATAAGGAGGTCATACATCGAAATTATCTTCTACGCAGATCTTACTTTTTTTAAGAACGAGGATATCGCTTGACCGATCTCCACCCCGCTGTCCTCCTGGATAAAATGAAGACCGGATACCGTTACCTCTTCTTGAGATGGCCAAGCTCTGCATATCTCCCTCTGTCTTCCGACTAAAATTGAACCTGGATCAGCATTGATAAATAACTTTGGCGTCTTCGTCTGCTCCAACCATTTTTGATATCGTCGAACAACCTCTACAACATCTGAGGGCTCTGCCTCAATCGGAATTTGTCTTGGCCACGATAGTGTAGGTCTTCTATCCTCCCCTGAATTCAAAAATGGACGACGATATTCTGACATTTCATTTTCGTTCATCTCCCGAATCACAGAACCAGGCAAAACCCTTTCGATGAACATATTTTTTGCAAGAATCATCTCGTCTCCAGAAGCGGAACGAAATCCTTGAAACGCACGTTTCGCTTTTTCTGGCCAATCTTCCCACGTTAAAGGCGTAACGATCGCTTCCATATACACGATGGACTCGACTCTCTCACGGTTTAACGAGGCCCATTCAAAACCTAACGCACTTCCCCAATCGTGTAAAACCAATGTGATGCGATCCCCAAGGTTCAGCTGGTCCCACATAGCGAAAAGGTATTCTCGGTGCTCGGCGTAGCTATAGCTTTTACTATTGGGGTTCTCAAGCTTTTCAGAATCCCCCATCCCAATGAGGTCGCATGCGATTAGTCTCCCCGATCCAACACAGGAGCGCATGACATTGCGCCAAAGATA
>JAURFP010000031.1 GCA_030834275.1 Burkholderiales bacterium
ACTGGATCGATTGCTGGATTCCCAACTCCACCAGAAGTGGTTAACGCAATTAATGAATTAATAAGCCAGTAATGACGAGTTACTCGATATACAAATTATTGGGGCCCCTACTTATTCCACTAGCCCTCATCAGACTTTTACTGAAGACCTCGAGAGAGTCAAATTACCTTAAACATATTTCGGAGCGATTCGGTTTTTGCGGAACGATCTCCGACTCTCCCTTGGACGTGTGGATTCACGCCGTTTCAGTCGGCGAAATTCATGCTGCGCAACCCATTATCGAAGCAATACTCAAGAAAAGTCCGAGCAGCTCTCTTGCCCTAACATGTTCGACCCCAGCTGGACGTAGAACAGCGCAAGGCCTATTCGCTTCGAATGTTCACATTTTATACGTGCCATTTGATATCCAGAGTTTCATCAATAGGTTTATTAAAAAAATTCAACCGAAAGTTCTTATAGTCTTAGAAACAGAAATATGGCCAACAATGTTTAATGCTTGCAAGGTAAATAATATTGACATCTGGATTCTCAATGGCCGGATGTCTAAAAAATCCTTTCACCGGTATTTAAAATTTCGTAATCTAACAAAACAAACTCTCCAAAAAGTCACCACCGTCTTGGCTCAGACCCAAGAGGACGCCGATCGCTTTATCGCTCTTGGTGCAAAAGAAGTATATGTCACCGGGAATCTCAAATACGACAGATCTCCACCCTCCATAGCAAGTGACTTTAGAGCTGACTTTCGGGCTCAAATGGGAAATGAAAAGAAGATTTTTTTAGCGGCTAGCACTAGAGACGGCGAAGAGGAAATATTACTTCGTCACTTATTACCGAGGATCGATAGCTCAAAAGTACTTTTAGTCATTGTGCCAAGACACCCTCATCGCTTTGGGGTTGTAGAAAAACTGATCTCCCAACTTAAAATTTCCTACGCAAAAAGAAGTCAACTCCAAACTCTGAATATTGAGAGCAGAGTCATGCTTGGAGATTCTATGGGTGAACTGTATTCATATTACAGAGCAGCAGATGTAGTTTTTGTAGGAGGGAGCCTCCTCGACTACGGCGGACAAAACCCGATCGAAGCCTTCGCAGTTGGGAAACGTGTCATTGTAGGTCCATATACTTTCAATTTCTCATCTGTGATCAGCGAAGCTCTAGAGGCGGGAATAGCCATACAAGCAGAGAATTTAGAAGATTTTGTGAACGTATCTTTATCTGAAATCAACAAAAGAAAAATTGGAGAAGTAGACGACTCAGCTATCGCTTTGGTACGAAAGCATCAAGGCGCTACCGAAACGAGCTTATCGATTTTACGAGACAAAGGGTTGCGCTGTTAAATGTGACTTTTATAACGATTCCTCGCAGACGACGTAATCAACAGATAAATCGTGATCCTCAGTAGGGAGGCTTTCTAGTAACTGGAGCTTAAATGCTGCAGCAACTTTCGGAGTTCCAATAGGTAGCCAGGGAATAACTCGGTCATAATACCCTCCACCATATCCGAGCCTTTTACCGTCAACCGTGAAAGCTACTCCCGGCACAAGGATAAATTCAATAAGCTCAAGATTCACTTGCGCACATCGCTCTGGAATTGGCTCCAAAATACCTAACCGGCTAGGAGTTAACTCCTCAGCAAGGTTAGAGCAAACAAAGAACTGGATCATCTTTAGATCTTCCGAAACCCTCGGCAAGGCAACAGACTTTCCCCGAGCGAGCGCATCGCCGATAAACATACTTGTTTCGAATTCACTGCCAAAAGAGGAATAGGCGGCTACCACTTTAGCCTCTTTGTAAGATTTCTCGTCTAAAATTTTCTCAGTGATGCTCTCAGATAGACGCTCCCTCTCTAATCTCGGCATTTGATCCCTGATTGCGATAATGCGTTGCCTAATTGTTTGCTTTGTCGTCAAAACTTATTAAAAAGAAAAAGAGTTTGTATGTTTCTTTAAAAAAGACCTTAAATTGCAAGAAAAAATCTAATTCACTCAGGTAACGTTTAGAATCAGCCGACGAATTTATCATACAATGAGATTAATACAGCCGCGACTCGGAGCTTGTAACCTCTCCCAACAAGATACGCTCCAGGCCCCATAAAGTAGTGGCAATTAATAAATTCGAAGAGGACTATCTCAATGAACGCAAAACCACAGTTCTTAAGCGACAAGGCTTCTCTAGACGATGATGCTCTAGCATCTTTTCCAAACTCTAGAAAGATTTATGTTGACGGTAAGTTATTTGATATACGCGTTCCGATGCGAGAAATTACTCAATCTCCTACTCAATCCGAACTCGGCAAAACCGAAAATCCGAAAATATATGTATACGACACATCCGGCCCCTATACAGATCCATCCGCCAAAGTGGATATCCGAAAAGGCTTGCCGGAGCTCAGAAAAACGTGGATTGAAGCGAGAAATGACACAGAGCTTCTCAATGGGCCAACATCCATTTACGGAAAAAAGAGAGCTTCTGACCCAGAACTCGCTTCGATGCGATTTGATCTTGCGCGCAACCCTCTCAGAGCGAAAACCGGAAAGAACGTTAGCCAGATGCATTACGCTAAAAATGGCATCGTTACCTCAGAGATGGAGTTCATCGCGATTAGAGAAAACCTGAAGCGAGAAGACTTCTTAAAAAATTTAAACAAAGAGCAGAAGGACGTGCTCGGGGCTCAACATGCAGGGCATTCTTTTGGCGCCAGCATTCAGGCCAACATAACGCCAGATTTCGTTCGCAATGAAGTCGCTATGGGACGGGCGATTATCCCTGCCAATATCAATCATCCAGAAACTGAGCCAATGATTATTGGTCGCAATTTCCTAGTAAAAATAAACGCAAACATTGGCAATTCCGCTTTGTCCTCTGGCATCCAAGAAGAAGTCGAAAAGATGACCTGGGCTACCCGCTGGGGAGCAGATACGGTGATGGATTTGTCTACAGGGAAAAATATTCACGAAACACGCGAATGGATCGTACGAAATTCCCCTGTGCCAATAGGGACAGTTCCGATCTATCAAGCTCTCGAAAAAGTGGATGGAAAAGCAGAGGAATTGACCTGGGAAATCTTTAAAGACACTCTCATAGAACAAGCTGAGCAAGGAGTCGACTATTTTACGATTCACGCTGGTATTAGACTTAGCTTTATCCCGATGACCGCAAACCGACTCACCGGAATAGTCTCCCGTGGGGGATCAATCATGGCCAAGTGGTGCCTCGCGCATCACAAGGAAAGTTTCCTGTACGAAAACTTTGAAGAAATTTGTGAAATCATGAAGGCTTACGATGTTTCGTTTAGCTTAGGGGATGGCCTCCGCCCGGGATCAATTTACGACGCAAACGACGAAGCACAGTTCGCTGAGCTCAAAACCCTTGGCGAACTAACCAAAATTGCCTGGAAACACGATTGTCAAACCATGATCGAGGGACCGGGACACGTACCGATGCACATGATTAAAGAGAACATGGACCTTCAATTAAAACATTGTGGTGAGGCCCCTTTCTACACACTTGGACCCCTCACCACAGACATAGCGCCGGGCCATGACCACATTACTTCGGCGATTGGAGCGGCAATGATCGGTTGGTATGGCACCGCAATGCTTTGTTATGTAACACCTAAAGAGCATCTAGGACTCCCTGATAAACAAGACGTCAAGGATGGAATCATGACTTACAAGCTTGCCGCCCACGCCGCAGATCTTGCTAAAGGTCACCCAGGAGCCCAAATTCGCGATAACGCGCTGTCGAAGGCAAGATTCGAATTCCGATGGGAAGATCAATTTAACTTAGGCCTGGACCCCGAAAAAGCGAAAGAATTTCATGACCAAACCTTGCCTCAGGAAGGTGCAAAGCTAGCCCATTTTTGTTCAATGTGTGGTCCCCACTTTTGCTCAATGAAAATCACTCAGGATGTAAGAAAATTCTCTGCTGATGAGATACAGAAAGGAATGTCAGAAAAATCTGAGGAGTTCAAAGCTCAGGGCGCAAATTTGTATCAAAAAACCTGAACAAGTTTTAATTGAAGTATTTCAGCTAACTAACTATCAATGGAAGCATTGATTAACGCATGTATTCTTGGAATTGTTGAAGGACTAACCGAGTTCCTTCCAATCTCAAGCACTGGTCATCTGATTGTCACAGCCAGTTTGATGTCTATGTCTGGGGAGGATATCAAGGCTTTTATCGTGGTAATTCAACTTGGAGCGATCCTCGCTGTTTGCTGGGATAAGCGAAGTAGGCTGCTCGATACGCTGGTGAACGTAAAAAAAGACCTTAGGTCGAGGAATTTTTTAATCAATGTTGCAATGGCATTTTTGCCCACCGCCATAATTGCATTACTCCTGCATGACACAGTTAAGTCATTCTTTTTCTCCCCAATAACGGTTGCACTCATGCTAGTGATCGGTGGTATTGCTATTTTGCTTCTCGAGAATCGGCAGGGAACCCCCTCGGTAAATACTCTAGATGAAGTTCATTGGAGTCAAGCCATTAAAATCGGACTTATACAAGCTTTGGCTATATTTCCAGGCGTATCCCGATCCGGAGCGACAATTCTGGGGGGGATGTATGTCGGTTTATCGAGAACCGCGGCAACGGAATTTTCATTCTTTCTAGCGATACCCGTGATGATCGCTGCCACGGGTTACGACCTTATAAAAAATACAATTCTATTTCGCCCAGAAATCGCCGCTACCGTTCTAGTCGGATTCATAACTTCTTTTGCATTTGGGCTAGCCACTGTAAGAGCCCTAACCTATTACGTATCGAGAAATAGCTTTAAACCTTTTGGCTATTATCGGATTCTCGCGGGATTAACAATCCTTTTTAGTTGGGAAGCCGGTATTTTAGATTGGACTACCCTTTAGCATCGACAAATCCCAAATCAAATAAAGTTAGCCCTGAACCCAGGGAAGGCCGTGAAACCGCCAACCACCTAACTTCCCTCTTTGACCGTTTTCGTCCTTGTCCCCTTCAAATCCCTCTAAGATATTTATCGCCTTTTTGTACCCATTTGAACTAGCGAGCAATGCTGCCGCATGTGACCTTGCCCCACTCCTGCACAGAAAGAATACCGTTTTATTGTCTTCTACTTGACTAACTAGTTGGTTTAAGAATTCTGTATTTACTGATCCACCAGGAAAAAACTGCCACTCTATTTGGATCGATCCTGGAACAACCCCAACGAAGTTCCACTCTGCTTTTGTCCTGACGTCCACTAGAACGCTATCCTCAGATCCCCTTAAAACATCAAAAGCTTCTTGAGGACTCGCCGCACCAAAATAAGGCAAATCAAGAGTAGAACCTAAATTTTTAATATCATATAAAATTTTTTCTATTTCCATTTTAAAAAATCCTGTATTATTATTTTTGTTTTTTAATATTATGCACTTTTAAGGTGCATTTATTTATTAAAAGATCAATATTAGTGCATAAAATAAATATAGGTTAACAAAAACGTCTTAATAGTACAGGACGATAAGCTAGTTAGTAAGATGGCATGGATTTTGCTTATTAAACTCAAGAGAACTAATTAAATATAAAGTTTTGAAATTCTTCTAGGAGAAAAAAATGGCAGTTGCAGCTGATGTTTTGAAAATGATCAAGGACAACGACGTTAAGTTTGTTGATCTACGGTTTACAGATACCAAGGGTAAAGAGCAACACGTATCGGTACCGGCCAGCGCGTTCGACGGAAGTCAGTTTACGGATGGCCACGCCTTCGATGGATCGTCTATAGCAGGTTGGAAAGGAATCCAAGCGTCCGACATGTTGTTGATGCCTGATCCTGACAGCGCAAGAATGGATCCCTTCACGGATGAACCAGTTCTGAATATCAGCTGCGACGTGATTGAGCCATCAGATGGAGCGGGCTACGACCGTGATCCGCGATCAATTGCAAAAAGAGCAGAGGCGTATCTTAAATCATCTGGTATTGGTGATACCGCTTACTTCGGGCCTGAGCCAGAGTTTTTCGTATTTGACAGCGTCACGTGGGACGTCGGTATGGGCGGAAATTTCTTCAAGATTAGCTCGGAAGAGGCATCATGGAGCAAAGGCCTCGACCTGGAAGGCGGAAACCTTGGGCATAGACCCGCAGTGAAGGGCGGTTATTTTCCAGTTGCCCCAGTTGATTCGCTACAAGATCTTAGAAATGCCATCTGCTTAGCTTTGGAATCCCAGGGAGTAGAAGTGGAGGTACATCATCACGAAGTGGCAGGGGCAGGGCAGTGTGAAATTGGAACAAAGTTCAGCACGCTCGTGAAACGTGCAGATTGGATGCAGATTCTTAAATACACAGTTTGGAATGTTGCCTACTCTTACGGAAAAACGGCGACGTTCATGCCAAAACCTTTAGTCGGTGACAATGGATCTGGGATGCACGTACACCAGTCGATTTGGAAGGACGGAAAGAATTTGTTTGCCGGTAATGGTTATGCTGGTCTATCTGAAACGGCGCTCTACTATATCGGTGGTGTAATCAAACACGCACAGGCTCTAAACGCAATAACCAATCCGAGTACAAACTCATACAAGAGACTTGTACCCGGGTTCGAGGCTCCGGTAAATCTGGCTTACTCTGCGAGAAACAGATCTGCCTCCATCAGGATTCCTCACGTCGCCAGCGACAAAGCGAGAAGGATTGAGACGAGATTCCCTGACCCTATGGCCAACCCCTATCTCGCATTTACTGCGCTAATGATGGCCGGAATCGACGGAATCGAAAATAAAATCCACCCAGGAGATCCTGTTGACCAAAATCTTTATGACATGGATCCAGTTGAGCTCTCAAAAATCCCACAAGTGTGCTCATCGCTAGACCAGGCTCTCAACGCTCTTAGTAACGATCGGTCGTTCCTTACCAAAGGTGGAGTAATGACTGACGACATGATAGATGCGTACATTGAGCTCAAGATGGAAGAGGCAACACGGTTCAATATGACCACTCATCCAGTTGAATTCGACATGTATTACAGCCTGTAACTTAACAGTTCGTTGAGGGGGAATTTTTCCCCCTCAATTGGCTTTACATAGATAGCTTTCTTCAAAAAATAATATTTTTGAAGAAAAACAAGTTCCGCCTTAATCAAAGATCGTTAACTAAATTGGCCCTAGCTACTAAGACAGTATGAACTCAGTCAAAGACTTCAATGCTTATCCTGGGCTAGATGCACTATCAACTGCAGTCGTTATTCTCGGTAAAAAAAGAAAAATTTACTACCTAAATCCCTCTGCCGAAAATCTTTTTAAAGTCAGCCGAAAAAATGCTGTTGGCTCTGAGCTAAATCGATTGGTAGAGGACCCCCGGGATATTCTCTTAGCATTAGACTACGCAGAACAGAAAAGGGGAAGCTTCACCCAGCATGAGATTACATTAGAAAATAATGATCATTCTAAGATCGAACTTTCATTCACAGCGTCTCCCGGAGAGGGCCACTTAGATGGCTATATTCTTTTGGAATTTTTGCTACCGACGCAGCAAAAGAAAATTGCTCGAGAAGAAAAACTAAGCATAGACACCGAATGGAGTAAAGAACTCGTTCGAAATTTAGCTCACGAGATAAAAAATCCTTTGGGCGCCCTTAGGGGAGCAGCTCAATTACTCGAGAAAGAGCTGAACAGAATTGAACTTAAGGAATACACAGCTGTAATAATAAAAGAGGCAGACCGATTGCGAGCCCTACTCGACCGACTGCTGACGCCGCACAGACTTCCGGAAATGGTTGAATACAATATCCACGAATCGTTGGAACAAGTTCGATCCATTATCCTTGCAGAATTCACGAGTGACGTAAGCGTTATCCGCGACTACGACCTTAGCCTTCCTGATCTAATCGGAGACCCACAGCAAACCCATCAAGCACTATTAAACGTCGCAAGAAATGCGGCTCAAGCGATTAGGGGCCGTGGAAAAATTAAGTTCGTAACCCGAATAGCCAACAAAATTACGATAAACAAGAAGTTCTACAAATTAGCAATCCTAATTCAGATAATTGATAATGGCCCCGGGATCGACGAAAGTATTCGGGAAAAAATATTCTTTCCCCTCGTTTCAGGAAAAAATGATGGCACGGGTATCGGCCTTACAATTTCTCAGACATTTATACATCACCAAAATGGCGTGATAGATGTAGATAGCGAACCCGGTAGAACATGCTTCTCTATTACTCTACCAATCACCTCAGATGCTATCTTAAGGATTCCCGGCCATGAGTAAGGTCTGGATCGTTGATGATGATCCATCAATAAGATGGGTCTTCGAAAAAACCTTGAAAAGAGAGAACATCGAACACGAGTTATTTTCCTCCGCTGAGGAAGCGCTATCTAATTTAAAAAAGGAAATACCAACCGCGATCGTTAGCGACGTTCGGATGGATGGTGCGTCAGGTCTAGAATTACTCAAAAAAATAAAGGAGGCCTACCCTGACATACCCACGATAATCATGACCGCTTATTCAGATCTCGATAGCGCTGTAGCGGCATTTCAAGAAGGAGCTTACGAGTACCTTCCAAAACCCTTTGACATAGATTCAGCCGTTGAACTAATCAGAAGGGCTATCAACGAAAACACCAAGGTAGGCGTGACATCAGCCATGGGAGTGAGCACGTCAGATATGCTCGGCCAAGCTAGCTCGATGCAGGAAGTTTTCAAAACGATCGGCAAACTTGCAAACTCAGACGCGACCGTGCTCATAAATGGGGAATCTGGGACCGGAAAAGAGCTTATAGCCAGAGCTCTTCATAAACACAGCAGAAGAGCAAGCAAACCTTTTATTGCTATCAACACTGCATCGATTCCAAGAGACCTACTTGAGTCGGAGTTATTTGGTCATGAAAAAGGAGCTTTCACTGGGGCTCAAGTACTACGCAAAGGACGTTTTGAACAATCCGAAGGAGGAACTCTTTTTCTCGATGAGATAGGAGATATGCCAGCGGAGTTACAAACTAGACTTCTGCGCGTTTTATCAGATGGGCATTATTATCGAGTAGGCGGACATCAGCCCCTAAAAGCTAATGTACGTGTTATTGCCGCGACTCATCAAGATCTAGAGAAACGAGTAGAGGAGAAACTTTTTAGAGAAGATTTGTTTCATCGCTTAAATGTCATTCGAATGAAGGTCCCTTCGTTGCGTGAACGTGTTGAGGACATACCACTATTAGCGGAGCACTTTTTAAATAGAGAAGCACTCAAAATTAAAACCGAGCCTAAGAGATTTTCGGAACTGGCCATTAAATATCTTCAAAACAAAAAATGGCCCGGTAATGTTAGGCAGCTCGAAAATCTTTGTCATTGGATTACCGTAATGGCCCCTAGTTCAGTGGTCGGTTTGGAGGACTTACCGGCTGAGCTAAAATCCGAGACACTCGACTCCAACAATGGTCAGGAAATCGGCTGGACTGAATCACTCCAACAATTAACCTTTGCGATGTGCGCGAGCGGGAAAATTAATATCCTAGAAAAACTTACCAAGGACTTTGAAACAACTGTCATAAGCGAAGCCCTAAAATTCACTAAGGGTAGAAAAATTGAAGCCGCGAATTTATTGGGTATTGGGCGCAATACGATTACTAGAAAAATTAGCGAGCTAGAATTACCATCCGGAAAGTGAAGCCCAGCAGTTTGTCAAAATTTTTGGACTAGACGGCTAAATCAATATAGACGGGCGCGTGGTCCGAAGGGCGTTCCAGCTCCCGAAAATCAGTAAGTATCTTCGCATCTTGCAGGCCCTCGACAGACTCCCTCGAAACAAAGATATGATCGATTCTTAATCCCAGACCTCTGACATAAGAGTTCATTCTGTAATCCCACCAAGTAAATCGATCCGAAGCAGGCAATCGACTATCCAATGTGTCAACCAAACCCAGGGACAAAATATTACCTAAGTGCTTTTTCTCCTCTTCGGTAAAAAGAACCTGTCCTTCGAATTTATCAACTGAATAAACGTCTTCATTTTTTGGCGCGATATTAAAGTCACCAACCATTACCAAATGATCAAAAATTTGCATCTGATCTTTTACGTAATGCGTTAAATGCTTTAGCCATTCTAATTTATAGAGATATTTATCCGAATCTATACTTTGACCGTTAGGAACGTAAACATTTATCAGACGGATACCATTTTGTGTCGTACCAGAAATAACCCTAGCCTGAGAATCTTCATAACCCGCTATCCCAAACTCGACATCGACAATATCGTCCTTGGAGAGAATTGCGACGCCGTTATACGTCTTCTGCCCGAAAAAATATGTTTTGTATCCTAATTTCGCGAAGTTTTCGGTAGGGAAATTTTTATCCTCTAGCTTTGTTTCCTGTAAACATATTATCTCAGGACCAAAACTAGCTATGAGTTGCTCGACCTGACCAAGTCGGACCTTCAATGAGTTAACATTCCAAGTAACTATACGCATGTCTAATATAAAGGAAAAATTTGGAGGAAGCAGCTTGGTTCTATGTCACTGCGCCATCTAACTTCCGGCTAAGCCTGACTGTCGGAGAAGAGCGTCAATCTTGGGAGGTCTCTTCCTAAAAGCTATGAAATTTTCGAGCGCCGAGCGAGCCCCTCCCATAGATAAAATCTCTCTTAAAAATCTTTTCCCGAGCTCAGGGTTTTTTTCAGGCTCCTCCTGAAAAGCTTCGAACGCATCAGCAGATAATACCTCCGCCCATTTATAGCTGTAATAGCCAGCAGCATATCCTCCACCGAAAATATGGGAAAAACTATGTGCGAAACGGTTGTACTCCGGAGTCGCGATAACGGATGTCTGCCTGCGGACGTCGGCTAACGTCCGCTGCACATCAAGCGAACCATCACATTTAGAGTGAATTTCAAAATCAAAAAGTGAGAATTCCAGCTGTCTTAAAGTTTGGATCCCGGACATGAAGTTTTTAGCCTTGAGTAATTTGTCAAACAGACTGCGAGGCATAGAATCACCCGTTACCGGATCACAGGAAATCTTCTGTACAACTCCCCAATCCCAACAAAAATTCTCCATGAACTGGCTCGGAAGCTCGACGGCATCCCACTCAACACCATTAATTCCAGAAACACCCATCACATCAACTTTTGTCAAAACATGATGCAAAACGTGCCCCATCTCATGGAAAAAAGTTTGTACCTCATCATGCGAAAGAAAGCTGTCGTTCTCTCCAACTCCAGGCTCCGGAAAATTACAAACAAGATATGCAACTGGCAACTGATCATAGGTCCCACCTCGCCACCGAGATATAGCATCATCCATCCAAGCCCCAGGCCTCTTCCCCGGTCTTGAGAATAAATCAACATAGAAATATCCAACTACTTCATCTCGATCGTTTGAAACTTGATATATCTCAACATCGGAGTGCCATACGTCACCAGACAGTTTTTGTATATCGACATTGTATAAATCATGAACCAGACGAAAGAGCCCCTGTTTGACTTTAGAAAGCGGCAAGTAACGCCGCACTTCCTCATCACTAAAACTAAAACTTCGCTCCTTAAGTCGATCAATTGCAAAACTTAGATCCCAAGGCTTGAGGCTATCGATATTAAGCTCAGCTTTCGCGAATTCAGAAACAACTTGAACCTCGTGTTGAGCGACAGGCTTCGCTGCGTCGATCATTGATTTTAAGAAATCACGAACTTCCTGGGCATCAGTCACCATTTTTGTTTGCAGCGAAAAATCTGCGAAATTATCAAATCCAAGTAGCCGCGCTTTTTCACTGCGGTTCAATAAGATCTCTTTCATATTTTCAGTGTTATCAAAAAGATCATCACCGAATTCTGACGCTCTGGTGACGAAAGCGCGGTACATCTGTTCTCGCAAGGGCCGATCTTTACAAGATTGCATAAAGGGAATCCACGAGGGCGCATGTAAGGTGAAGCACCATCCCGGGAGCCCTCTGGCCTGTGCTGCACTCTTAGCAGCATTAACCACTCCTAGCGGTATTCCATCTAAGCGTTCGTTATCGAGGATTTGCAGAAAATATTTATCGGTAGCATCAAGGACATTGTCATTGAAGCTTGAAGATAGCTTGGACAAATTTTCAGAAATTACCCGCAAGCGATCTTGATTTTCATCGCTTAGCTCAGCGCCACCAAGTCGGAAATCCCTAATTTGGTTATCGACAAATTTTCTCTGCTCTAGATTTAAAGTATCGAATGACTCACTATTTCTCAAATCCTTGAGGCTTTCAAACAGTTCAGCATTTTGGCTGATCTCAGCGAAAAAACTTGTGACTTTTGGAGCTAATACGTTATACGCTTCTCGAACAACCGAAGAGTTAACAACGCCATTAATATGGCTAATCTGCCCCCAAGCTCTGTGCACCCGATTGATGACCTGCTGTACAGGATCGACGATGTCCCCCCATATGTCACCCGAATTATTTTCTAGTGCGCGGCCTATTTGCTCGCGCGCAATCGAGAGTAGAGAATCCATCACCAAGCAAAAAGTGTCCTGCTTGAGTTTTGAGAATTGAGGAAGAGTTGACAACTCTAGTAAGGCGTTATCTTTTTCCATATACATATAAAAGAAATGACCTAAAAATTATTCTTTGGTTCAGGGAAGCACTCTCAGCATAGCCGAGAAATAAGATTAGCCGCCAATCTTATCAGTTGCTGCAGAAATGATAATTTACGAAGCCAGTATGGACATGACAGCCATACGAACCGCGATGCCAAAAGTGACTTGCTTGAGAATCACGGACTGCGGGCCATCGGCAACAGCTGACTCTATCTCTACCCCTCTATTTAGTGGTCCTGGGTGCATAACTATGGCATCACGGGATGCCAGCTTTAAACGCTCACTGTTAAGGCCATATTTTTCAAAGTACTCCTCTGCCCCAGGGACTAAAGCCTCTTCCATCCGCTCTTTTTGTAGCCGAAGCATCATGATTACATCGACGCCCGCCAAGGCAGCATCAACATCTGGATATATTTTGACTCCCAAAGTGGTCGCATCGGTCGGCATAAGGCTTTGTGGGCCGGAGATTCTAATTTCATCAACCCCCAACGCGGTAAGCGCATGTATTTCAGATCTGGCCACGCGCGAATGCTTAATATCACCAATAATTGCAACTTTTAAACCAGAAAATCCGCCCTTAAAATGCCGAATCGTAAACACATCTAACAATCCCTGAGTCGGGTGAGCATTCTGTCCATCACCAGCATTTATAACATGAATGCCATCGGGCACATGCCTCGCGATCTCTATCGGCGCACCTCCAACTGAATGCCTGACAACAAACATGTCCGCCTGCATCGCAACTAGATTTGAAACGGTATCGAGTAGTGATTCTCCTTTACTCTGAGAGGAAGATGCCACATTCAAATTGATCACATCAGCGGATAGCCTCTTCGCCGCGATTTCAAATGTGGTAAGAGTTCGCGTGCTATTTTCGAAAAATAAATTGAAAACTGAACGCCCCCGAAGCACTGGCAATTTCTTGGTCTTTCGGGCACCAACACTGAGGAACGTCTTAGCCACATCCAGAATTTCAACTATCAAATCTGCAGGCAGATCCTGCAAAGTTAAAAGGTGCCTTAATCTTCCACCTTTTCCAAACTGGATACTCGCGTCCATTAGGTCATCACCCCACACTTCTTTTTACTTGAATACTTAATCTATTATTCCCATCATCAACAATCACAACTTCCTGCTCGGCCTCAACCTCAAGAAATGTGCCTAGATAATCAGGAGCTATCGGTAACTCTCTCCCCCCACGGTCAACCAGCACCGCCAGCTTAATACTTCTAGGTCTGCCAAAATCAAACAATTCGTTTATCGCGGCGCGCACAGTTCTACCACTCTGGACTACATCATCGACAAGTATTACGTCTTTACCATCGATATTAAAAGGGATGTCAGTATTTCGATTGCCTTTCGAGAGCCCGCGTACAGAATAATCATCCCTATGAAGACCAATATCTACTGATCCGACATATTTCACTGCCGGCAGTTTTTGCTCGAAAAACTTCAATAGACCATACCCACCATTCGCAATACCAATCAAGGCTGAGCGATCGTTCAATACAGGTCGGATTTGATCAAGCATTGACTCCATTAACTGAGGCACATCAATTTGCATCCGATTCATCAGTCAACCTTATAGAATTAAAAAAAGCATCTAAAATAATTTTTGCAGAAAACCCATCGAGTAAGGATTTTCGTTTTTTCCAATCAGAAACAACTTCAGATAAAACCTGTTCTGCACAAGTTGACGAGTAGTCTTCCTCGATAAAGTAGACTGGCAAAGAAAATCTCTTTTCAAGGTCAGACGCAAAGTGTCTTATTAGACCCTGCAGCTTGCGCTTCCCCCTCCCCTCACTTGAGGGTAAGCCAACAACAAACCCGACCGGAAGCCACTCCGTGTGGTGTTTACCCAACTTTACGTACAGATCTTTACTGTCTGAATACTCAATAGTATCTATGGGATGCGCCATCTTAAGGGAGCAATCACCTACGGCAACCCCAACCCGACGAACCCCATAATCGAAAGCCATAAAAACTCTATTAGCCAGTCTAGCACCCTCCTTACTACAATTTAATCTCGTCGGGAGACGCCGCCTAATTCTCTAAATACATCACGAGCATCCATGCCCAAAAACTGACGACGTTGCCAAACAATAAAACTAAGATAGTTTACTTTACCAATCTATCACTATTCAAATATTCTGCCAGATGGCAAAATTGAGCATAATCTCAATTTCTTGAAGTTACGCCGAATATACGTAAGCGAGCATTGATAGTGATACCCACAAAAATTAGTCAGCTTTGTGCTCTGGGGTACGAAGCCATTACTGGAGCAGCCATTGTATTTTCCGTAAGCTTCATTTTTGTGGCAATTCTAGGTAATTCACCTGAGGGATCAGTAAGATATTTGCTCGCACTAATCATAGTGTTAAGCCTGCAGGTTTATTACTCCTGGTGCTGGGTAAAAAAAGGCCAAAGCCTCGCGCAACGTGCGTGGGGATTGAGATTACAGCAGGTCGATAATGCCGCGTTAACAATTCATCAGTCGGTAATGCGGCTCTGGCTCGCTGCAATTCTAAATATCTCGATGATCTCTGTTTTCTTTCTTTTATTTAGCAAACAGAATCAATTTGCACACGACATTTTCATGAAATGCAGGATCGTACGTAATTCCGATCGATGAATTGATAATTACCTTATCTCCTTTTTGCGCACCCAACCGAAAGTAGTTATCAATATTACAAAAACCGGTAAGAGCGCGTAAACCTGTGGAGGCCAGCCACTTATACTTCCAAGGGAAAACATAAACTTATTTAAGAAGTAAATACCGACGCCGCTTATGACACCAAGGAAAAGCACTACCCCCAAAGAGCGCGATCGGCTCTGCATCTCAGCAGCAACAAAACCAAGCAGCGCCAAAGCTGCTACGGTAAGCGGGTGCGCAATCTTTGCCCACAAAACGGACTCTGCTACGCTGTAATTCTGCCCGATATCCTTGAGATAACTGACATTGACTATAAGTTGATAAAACGACATTTGATTTCTCGAGACGCCTAGCAATTTTAGGGTTTCCGGAACCAAATCGGTTTCCCATAATAGTTCGTCTTTGCGCTTTGTCACAATTCGATCACTATAAAAAATATACTCAGTCACGTTCTTCAAAATCCAGCCGTAATCGCCCTCATACACTGCCGAACCAGCCGATATACGACTTACTACTCGAGAATCCCCGTCGACAAGAACTATGGAAACATTGTTGAGCAAACTAGGGCTATCAACTGAGCGGATATTCACGAAGCCGTTGCCATCCTTAATCCAATAGCCCGAGCGGAAATTCTTTAACGCGATTTTGTTTTCTGATTGACTAAGTTTTAAATCCCCAGCAATCCTATTCGCCTGCGGAGCCAAAAACTCCCCTATAAGAAAAGCTAACATAGCGAAAACCATCCCGTTCACGCCGAGGATTACTAAAAATGATCTCACCGATCCGCCGGAAGCACGGATTACAACATATTCAGAAGATTGACTGAGGCTCGAGAATGTTATTAAAGCTCCAATGAGAACCGCCAGTGGCAGCAGCTCATAAAGCCTGTCAGGTACTTTCAATAGGACCGTTGCCGTTATCAAATTTAAATTAGATTGGATCGCA
>JAURFP010000032.1 GCA_030834275.1 Burkholderiales bacterium
GAAAATGATGAGATCATGTGGGGCTAGAAGGTCGTGGCAGACTTTTTGGTTTCTTGGTAAGGCTCCTCGAAATGCTCGATGCTCACTTCGATACTGAGCTGAGTACGCAACCGTTTGTTGAAACACACCCGCTCCAATTGCCTCAGAAAAAGCCATCGCTTCTTCAATTGCATTTCTCGTAGACAATTCGTGACCGGCGACAATCACGGGATTCGTTGCTGATAATATTTTGTTCGCAAGCTCTTCGAGAACAACCTCACTCGGTCGCACCCGAGTGTCGATCCGAGTAGGAGAGCCAATGTCACTATTTAACGTGTCATCGAGCACGTCTCCTGGAAGACTTAAGAACACGGGACCCGTTGGCGGAGTTAACGCAACCTTCACCGCGCGACGGATAATCCGTGGTAAATCGGCTAATTGGGTGCATTCAATTGCCCACTTCACGAGTGGTTGCGCAATGGGTACGAGGGGATCGTAGAGCATTGGCTCCATCAATCCGTGACCTTGTTCTTGTTGACCTGCGGTAATCAAAACGGGAGAGCCGTAGAATTTCGCGTTGAAGATCGATCCCATCGCATTACCTAGGCCAGGGGCTACATGAACATTTGCGACCGATAGCTTTCCGCTAGCCCGCGAGTATCCGTCTGCCATGGCGACGACTACAGCTTCTTGAAGGCCGAGAATGTACTCGATGGATTGCTGTTTCCCCACGGCCTCCATGATGGCGAGTTCGGTGGTTCCAGGATTACCGAATAGGTACTCGACGCCCTCAGAGGACAGTAGCTCTAGAAATGTGTCAAATCCACGTTTTTCCATATTCCCCCGCTGTGTTTCCAACCAATCAAGGTGGCCATTGCGTAACGCTACGCTACTCAAAGAAAAATTTCTACACTTGCACAGCGAGGGTTTTGTCTACTGGAATAAAGCGCAATAATTGAGCGCGCTTGAGTAAACGCGCTCTTAGGGTTTCCAGCCGTCTCTGAGAGTAACTGTGCGATTGAAAACCAATTGCTCTGGGCTCGATGTTTTATCCACCGAGAAGTATCCATGCCGCTCAAACTGAAAGCAATCTCCAATTTTCGCGTCATCAATACTCGCTTCGATTTGCACTCGAATCTCTTCTTTCGACGCTTTATTCAAATCTTCCAGAAAATCGCGCTCGCTACCGGGTCGCTCGTGTTGGAACAAACGATCAAATAAAATGACGGTGGCTTCTTTTGCGGTTGCAGAGTCTACCCAGTGAATATTTCCTTTCACTTTATAGTTATCTGCTCCGGGTGTCCCTGATTTTGAATCGGGAAAATATTCGCAGCGAACCTCCGTGATTTCACCGTTCGCATCTTTTTCGAATCCGGTACATTTGACGACGTATCCGTAGCGTAATCTCACGCTGTTACCGACAAATAGTCTTCGGTATCCCTTGGGAGGATCTTCCGCAAAGTCTTCTCGCTCAATCCACAAGTTTTTTGAGAAAGAAATCGTTCTTGATCCCAGCGCTTCTTTCTGAGGGTGGTTGGGGGCTTCACAAAGCTCGGAGGATCCGTCTTCGTAGTTTTCAATAACGAGTTTGATTGGATTGAGTACTGCGACTTTCCTCAGCGTTTGTTCATTTAAGACTTCTCGCATGCAGTCTTCAAACACGGTGTAATCGATCCACGAGTCGGCCTTTGAAACGCCAATACGATCGGTAAATAATTTAAATCCCTCTGGAGGATATCCTCTGCGTCTCGCTCCGACTAGGGTAGGCATACGCGGATCATCCCATCCTTCAACGTGATTTTCGTTAACAAGCTGTATCAGTTTTCGTTTCGATAAAACGACGTGAGAGAGATTGAGTCTCGCAAACTCGATCTGTTGGGGAAGTGGGCTTTGAAGGTACCCCAAGGACAATAATTTTTCGTTTATCCAATTGTATAAAGGGCGATGATCTTCAAATTCGAGCGTACAGATGGAGTGGGTAATGTTTTCAAGGGCGTCGGAAACACCATGCGTAAAGTCGTAACTGGGGTAAATAGGCCAAGTGTCTCCAGTGCGGTGATGCTCGACATGTTTGATGCGATACGCTACCGGGTCTCTCAAATTGACATTGGGGCTTGCCATATCAATCTTTAATCGCAGAACATGACTGCCTTCCGCGTGCTTTCCGTTTCTCATCTCAGAAAAAAGTTTTAAATTTTCCTCGATGGGTCGATCTCGGTAGGGACTATTTTTTCCAGGGCTCGTCAACGTTCCACGATATTCGCGCATTTCATCAGCACTGAGCGAGTCCACATAGGCATCGCCCGATTCGATTAACCCAATCGCGAACGTGTGAAGGTTCTCAAAGTAGCCCGATGAGAAGTACTCGTGCTCTTCCCAATCAAATCCTAGCCACTTGACGGACTCTCGAATGGAATCCACGTATTCCACGTTCTCAGTAGACGGATTGGTATCATCAAACCGTAGGTGACAGCTCCCGCCATATTCTTTCGCCAAACCAAAATTCAGAAAGATCGACTTGGCATGACCGATGTGTAGGTAGCCATTGGGCTCAGGGGGAAACCGCGTTCGAATTTTCGCATGATCTATCGGGGCATCCGCATGCGACTGCTTCTCTCCTGGAGAGCCTTTCCATCGACGAGCCTTGAAGATATCGTTCTTCAAGTCTGAATCAATGATGGTCTTGATAAAGTTGCTATCAGAGGCGGTATTTTTTTCGGTCACAGCGAGAGCTTAATTTTTTGGTTCAGGGTTTTAGTGCCAGAATTTATCGAAGCACTCAGTTTTCTTAGCGCCGTATTTTACCAGCCTAAATGTAAGACGGCCCCTCGATCAGGGGGTGTGCCTGCAGAAAATCCTCATTCACATTTACCCCGATTCCCGGCCCAGACAGTGCTTGCGTCGTTCCCTTTTCGGAAATAACAAAAGGGGCTGGATGAACCAGTTCATCGCGAAACAAATTATTTTTCGATACATCTGCTTCAAAATATCCTGGGTTATTGATTGCGGACAGGAAATGTATTGACGCAGCCATATTGATGCCGGTGATAGAGGTATGCGGATGAATCGGTAAGCCATGCGCGCTCGCTATCGCACTAATGCGCAAGGCTTCGGTAATCCCACCGCACTTTGAAAGATCGGGTTGGAGAATCTCTACGACTCCATCCTCAATGAGTCGTAGAAATTCAAACCGCGTGTAGTGGTTTTCTCCGGCAGCGATAGGTAAACCTGCAATCGGTTTGATGCGTTGATACTCTTTGTAGTGGTACGCCGGAAACGGTTCTTCTAACCAACCAATAGAGTTGTCTAGCAGCGTTGGCATGATTGCCCGTACATCCGATACCGAGTAGGCGGTATTGGCATCGACTAGGATGTCAACTGAATTCCCAGCTTGTGTTCTTGTTGCCGTGATGGCTCTCCGATCGTCTTCGACTGATTTTCCGATCCGTAACTTCAGCGCCGCGTAGCCTTGATCTTTATAGCTTTGTGCTTCGGCGGCGAGTGCTTCGGGCGCTTGATATCCAAGTGACAATCCGCCTGCGTAGGCTCGGACATCTTTTAATTCACCGCCAAGGAGCTGGAAGAGTGGGATCCCTAAATGTTTCGCCCGAGCATCCCACAGCGCCATATCGATGCCTGAGATTCCCAAACACCCTCCGGCCCCCAGGCCATGACTTGCCACCTGTGCTCGGTAAAGTTTCTCCCAAATGCCTCCAATGTTGTGTATGTCTTGATTGATCACATGTTGCTTGAGAGACGTCTCGATGAGTCGACTCACGGCACCAGGGGATCGGCCATGGTGGGCTTCCCCCCAGCCGGTAACGCCATTATCGAGCGTCACTTTTACGACGATTGCATCGCGCTTTACCATCCTTCCGATTCCCAGATGCACTGCGTTTTCTGGGGGTACCCGGAAAGACGTTGGGTAGCAGGTTAAGTCGATTATTTTTGGGGATGTCATTTCTGGGAATTATTTAAGATGGAAAATAATCGAGGTTGATGATTCGGTACGCCGGCTTGTAGGTTGCCCGAAAAATATCAGAGTGCCGCAAAAAAGGAAGATTGCTTTCCAATAACTCTACAAAAAATTCTTTAGTCTCGTTAGATGAAAAAGGCAGAATATCCTCTTCCGATATATCGATGACGCAGTTACAAAACTTTCGTAGTTTGTCTTTTGATTCGATTTCATCACGAGTCGTTTTTACAAAAGCTTCAAATAAAACTTTTGGATTTATGTTTGAGGCAGCTAATGCGCGGATATGGGCGCGAGCAATTTTTCCGTCTGGAGAAATAGGGTCAATTAATGGCTCCTGCGGGCCATCGCCTAAGCTGCTTAGTTCTTGCTCGAACGCTGACTCAAGGGACTCGACGCTGTCTGCCGCGTGACCCGCCCCTAAAGCTGCCTGCTGTAAAAGTTTGTACACGTCATCGAGTTGCATGTTTGGGTACCGCTGTACGTGATCTGTGAGCAAGTTTTTAATAAACTTCATTGGCCCCTCTTATCTTGGTGTTTTGTTTGAGATACAAAACCATTTGCCGGACAAATAAACATTGAGAATAGCTCAAAATACACTAAATCAGAGATAATGTAGGCGAAATTTTCAGATACTCTTTTTAATCGTAACGTCTCGGATACCCGTTTACTGCATGCCCTCTTTGATTGAACTCCTTAAATTAATTTCCTCCGAGAAACCCTTCTCGGTGGAGGATCTCGCGATACATTTCGCGTGTTCGGTTGAAGATATACGGCTCTCGCTTCATCGGATTAATGAAGATACGGAGTTCGTTGCGACTGATGATCGAGGATATTTGCAGTGGGCTAATTTCGCAGCCTCGCTTAATGTCGGTCGTATCAAGTTTTTTCTTGGGGCTAGCCAGGAGAAGTTCTTCATTGATGTGGTCAGCCGAACCGGTTCGACCAATACGGATTTGCTCACTCTTGCCCGAGAGGGAATGTTAAAAGATCGACAGGTGCGTTTAGCGGAGATCCAAGAAGGTGGACGTGGAAGTAAGAGTCGGTCGTGGGTTGCCATACCAGGAGGCTCGATTGCGCTCTCGGTCGCACGGATTCCCCAGAAACAGGTGGCCGGAATAGATTTTTCGATTATGCCTCTTATCGTGGGTCTGGCTGTGGCCAAGACGTTACGCGGGTTACATGCAGCCGATATTGAGCTCAAATGGCCAAATGATGTTGTGAGCGGCGGAAAAAAGTTGGGTGGAATTCTCGTTGAAGCTGTTTCATCTGGATCTCAAAATTCTCAGTTTGTGATTGGTTTGGGACTGAATTTGAATTTTCCAAGAGCAGTGATGGAGGAGATTGATCAACCCGTCACGCATCTTTTGGCCAGTGGGGTTGACGTCGACCGCAATGATTTGATTTCGCAATTGCTGCTGGCAATCGATGAGGATCTCATGCGATTAGAGAGTGGCGGTGCGAAGGCTCTTATCAAAGAGTGGAACGCATACCATTATTATCAAGGACGCGAGGTTCAGTTTCGTCGACCGGATGAGTTGGTGACGGTTGGTCGCGTGCTTGAGGTGGACACCTCGGGTGCCATATTGTTGGAAACGGAGGAGGGGGTTTTAAGTTTTCATTCAGGAGAAATTTCGTTCTTAAAAGTCTAGAGTAGTAGACTAACTTCTTTAAATAACGATTTAATTCAAAAATGATACTAGTGGTCGACGCGGGTAATACGCAAATCAAATGGGGACTATTTGACGGGAAAGCGTTTACCCTACGAGCGCATTGCCACCTAAGTTCTTTGGAAGACTTACCGAACTATTGGTTAGATATCGATAGACCATCCCAGATTATCATTTCCAATGTCGCGGGGGCTCGGGCGGAGGATGCGATTTTCCAAGCGTCAGAGCGCTGGGGAGTGAGGCCGTATTTAGTCGAGGCCCGAGCAAACCAATGTGGGATACAAAGTCTTTATCAAAAGCCGGATCAGCTGGGCTCGGATCGATGGGTGGCTATGATTGGCGCGAGGGCATTAGTCGATGGGAATTTGGTGGTCGTTGTTGCTGGAACGGCGACTACGGTGCATGCGGTGACTCACGATGGAAAGTTTCTGGGCGGGCTCATCCTTCCGGGATATGAATTAATGCATCGTTCGCTAGGCGATGGTGCCTCAAAATTATCTGCGACAGAGGGAGTGTTCGCGAAATATCCGACTTCTACTCCAGACGCAATTACCTCTGGAGCGATAAGAGCGACGTGTGCTGCTGTTGATCAGTTTTGCCGTGACTTTGATGAGGAGGGGAACAAAAACCCCAAGATTATTGTCTCGGGTGGTGCAGCTTCGAAACTAGAACCTTACTTTCGAACCCCGACAGTTCACGTCGAGGATCTGATTTTTTCGGGACTCGTTGAGATAGCGAAATCTGATTTGGCAGATTAACTTAGTTGAATTTTTGATGCGACCATTCATTGCATTCTTGATCATACTCAATGTGGGAATTGCGGCTTATGGATTATGGCTTCGACCGATGAGCGAAGCGGAAGATCCAAGTCAGATTGCGGAGGTGAATCCAGAAAGGATACGGTTACTCCCTCAAGTCGATGACTCAGAGATCGTGAGTGCAGATCCCTTCTGTGTTGAGCTTTTGGAAGCCAATGAAGAAACTCGTGAAGAGCTCAATAAAATGTTTTATGAGATGAATATTGATATCGCGGTGACTACACTTACGGATGAGGTGGAGAAAAATTCGGTATTAAAAATTTCCCCTAATCTCGATTATTCGCAGGAGCAAATTCTTGGGATGCTCGATCAAAATCTTTCGGAAACCAATTTTTTGGTAGTGGAGTGTTCTCCAGAAACTACTGATTAAGGTTGGTCCGTATTTGAAGTTACGATATCAATCGATGCGTCGATTAATGCCCTGGTGTAAGCGTTTTTAGATTGCTCAAAAATTTCCTGTGAACTTCCCGTTTCAACAAATTTTCCGTCTTTCATCACGATGATTTGATGGCAAAGCGCTCTAATCACGTTAAGGTCGTGGCTAATAAACAAATACGACATCGAGTATTTTCTTTGTAAGCTACGTAGTAACTCAATAATTTGCGATTGAATCGAGAGATCAAGAGCAGAAGTAGGTTCATCTAAGATGATGAGTTTTGGTTTGAGGATGAGCGCACGAGCGATCGCAATCCTCTGTCGCTGCCCTCCAGAAAACTCATGAGGATAGCGATTTTTCATAGAGACATCTAAACCCACTTCGGTGAGCGCTTGATCAACAGCATTCTCCGCGTCTTGAATATTTTCTAATAGGTTTAATCCTTCTCCAACAATCTGACCAATGGTCATTCGCGGACTTAGGCTTCCAAACGGATCTTGGAACACGACCTGAATAAGACGGCGAAACGGACGAAGCTCTTTTAGTGACAACGAATTGAGTTCTTGGTCTTGAAAGTGAATAGACCCCTCGCATGAAATGAGCCTTAAAATCGCTTGTCCAAGCGAGCTCTTCCCGGATCCACTCTCACCCACGAGACCAACTGTTTCACCTTCTTTTATATCGAAACTTACTTCGTCAACGGCCTTGATATGTCCGATGGTTTTTCGAAAAATTCCACGCTTGATTGGAAACCAAACTTTTACATCTTTGATGGCAACCAGTGTTTTGGCGTCAGAAGCGATCGCATCCGGTGTACCCGATGGTTGCGACGACAACAATCTTTTTGTGTACTCATGTGTAGGCGTGCTAAAAACCGAGTCCGTTGTTCCAGACTCCACTATTTCTCCAGACTTCATCACATAGACTCGTTGCGCAATTTTTTTAACGACTCGTAGATCATGTGTAATAAACAGGATGGACATACCAATTCTTTGTTGCAGCTCTGCCAATAGCTCGAGAAGCTGCGCTTGAACCGTCACATCCACTGCAGTGGTCGGCTCGTCCGCTATAAGCACTTTTGGATCATTCGCGAGTGCCATCGCAATCATGACCCGTTGACGTTGGCCTCCAGACAATTGATGGGGGTAGGAATCAAATCGGCCTTGTGGGTCTGGGATCTTTACTAAATCGAGTAGCTCGATGGCCCGTTTCTTTGCAAGGGTTTTATTGAGACCCTTGTGTAAGGTGAGAACTTCGACGATCTGTTTGCCCACTGTATGAAGTGGATTCAGCGAGGTCATCGGCTCTTGGAAAATCATGGAGATTTGGTTGCCACGAATTTTTCTGAGCACACTTTCTTTTTCGTTCACGAGCTCCACACCTTGAAAACGGATTGAGCTTGTATCCGAGTGCGCAGCAAGCGGGTAAGGAAGTAACTGCAAAATCGATAATGCTGTGACGGATTTTCCTGAGCCACTCTCACCAATTAAGGCTACAGTCTCGCCCGGATTGATATTGAGATTTACACTTTTGACAACCTGATTAGCCGATTCTCCGTGCCCAAAAAACACATCGAGATTTTTTATCTCTATCACTGGCGGTTGATCTTGGGGTCGTGTTTCCATGTGGTATTCAACGCTTCTTATTTATAGATTTTTCTTGGGTCGAATGCATCTCGTACCGCTTCACCGATAAAAATCAGAAGACTGAGCATGATCGCGATGATGAAAAATCCGGTGAGCGCTAGCCAGGGCGCCTGTAAATTGGCCTTTCCTTGAGCGAGTAATTCCCCGAGGGATGCGGATCCCGGGGGTAATCCAATCCCCAAAAAGTCGAGAGAGGTTAGAACCGTTACTGAACCCGCAAGTGTAAAAGGCATGAAGGTCATCGTTGCGACTAGCGCATTGGGCAAGACGTGTTTAACCATGATCTGAATGTTACTTAACCCAAGTGATTTCGCTGCACGCACATAGTCGAAGTTCCTGGCTCTTAAAAATTCCGCGCGCACGACTCCTACAAATCCCATCCAACTAAACAGAAGTAATAATCCGAGTAGCCACCAAAAGTTTGGTTCAACAACGCTTGCCAAAATAATCAAAAGGTAAAGGGTCGGCATACCCGACCAGATCTCGATGAATCGTTGGCCAATGAGATCAATCCAGCCTCCAAAGTATCCTTGTATCGCACCCGCGAAGACACCGATGACTGCGCTGATGATGGTGAGTGAGAAACCAAAAATTACAGAAATTCGGAAGCCATAAATGACACGTGCCAACACATCCCTCGCTTGATCATCGGTGCCGAGCCAATGATTCATGTCGGGGGCAGATGGTGCGGGTACTGGCAAGTCCCAAGCCACAGTTCTGTGGTTGTATGGCACCAACGGCGTTAAGATCCATCCCTTGCTCTCGATTTGGTTGATGACAGCGGGATCCGTATAGTCTGCTTCGGTTTCAAACTCTCCACCGAAGGCTGTCTCCGGATAGTCGTTAAAGATTGGGGAGAAGAGTTTTCCGTCATAAAAAATTAGTACAGGCTTATCGTTTGAAACAAACTCAGCCGGAAGAGTTAGCGCAAGAAGCGCCAAAAACAACCAGAACGAAATGTAACCTCTTCGATTTCGTTTGAAGTTTTCGAGCCGTCTTTTTGTAATCGGGGATAACATTTTTGCGCTAACCCTGTCGCTCGAAATCAATTCGAGGATCGATAATCATATACATCAGGTCCCCCACCAGATTCATGACGAGCCCCAGAATTGAGAAAAAGAACAGAGAACCAAACATCAGTGGATAGTCCCGACTAAAGGCAGCTTCAAATCCCAGTAGCCCCAGCCCATCAAGTGAAAAAATAATTTCAACGAGAACCGATCCAGTAAACAAGATGCTAATTAATGCACTTGGGAATCCGGCAATCACGATGAGCATGGCGTTTCTAAATACGTGCCCGTAGAGAACGCGCTTTTCGGATAATCCTTTCGCTTTTGCAGTTAATACGTACTGTTGCTGTATTTGATCTAGAAATGAATTTGTTGTGAGCATGGCAAGCCCAGCGAAACCGCCAATGACCATGGCAATTACTGGCAGGGTAATATGCCATAGGTAATCTCGCACACAAGAAAAATTCGCTACGCAATCAGCCACCCCCATTTCGATGAATTCATCCGACTGGAGGCCTCTTAGCGGAAACCAATCCAGGTAACTCCCTCCGGCAAATATCACCATCAGGAAGACCGCAAACAAAAACCCGGGTATCGCAGTTCCAATAACAAGCGCAAAACTAGTCGCCAAGTCAAATTGGCTGCCGTCGCGGAGTGCTTTTCGAATTCCCAAGGGAATCGAGACGAGATAAACAATCAATGTTGTCCATAGTCCGAGGGATATCGAGACAGGAAGTTTCTCCAACACAAGATCTACGACATCTTCGTCTCTAAAAAAGCTTTTCCCGAAATCAAAAGACAAGTAATCCTTCATCATCTTTAGAAAACGTTCGTGCATCGGCTTGTCAAATCCGAACCGGACTTCTAGCTCTTTGACAAACTCTGGATCCAGACCTTGGGAGCCTCGGTAGCGTCCAGCATTGCCACTGTCGGTAGCCGCGTTGGAGGATGCGTTTAGGGTCTCATTACTGTTCGTTTTTGTGATCCTCTCCGTTATAGCGTTTCCATGACCAGACAACTGGGCAATGACTTGTTCTACTGGACCGCCTGGAGCTGCTTGGATGACTAAGAAATTCACGAGCATGATCCCGAGCAGTGTCGGGATCATAAGAAGTATTCGTCTAAGAATATAAGAGGTCATCGACGTCTTCGCTTTCGAATAAGGACCAATGCTGAAATTAACAGAACCGCTACAACTAACAAGACGATCGTCCTGCTATTGTTCGAGGATTGATCTGACGGTGGTTCGCTAGAACTGAGTGCTTCACGAAGTTTTTGATCCTTGTCAGGATCGAACCACCAGAAAGACGTTGACGTGCCGCTTTTCGGATTTACGCTTGGCCGACCAAATTTGTCCCAATAAAGAATTCTTTGTGATTGCAGATGCCACTGTGGGATCACATAAAAACCAAATAGCAGTACGCGGTCCAGTGCCCGCGTGTAGGTAACCAGTTCTTCTCGGGTTCGAGCCTGGATGAGCTTTTCAACGAGCTCGTCTACGACTGGATCGTTCACTCCCGCATAGTTGCTCGCTGCTGGAGAATTCGCGGCGGCGCTGGACCATTGCCCACGTTGCTCATTGCCTGGGGACTCGGATGATCCCCATCCTGAGACAATCATGTCAAAATCGAAACTCCGAATGCGGTTGATATATTGAGATTGGTCAACCCGTCTTACTCGAACTTTGATCCCAAGTTTTTCTAGGTTTCTCGTAAACGGGAGTACGATTCGCTCGAACCCTTCGCTGTAGAGGAGAATCTCAAACTCAAATGGTGCCTGCGTTTTATCGTTCGTAAGAACCATATTCTTCACGCGCCAACCGGCCTCTTCCAAAAGTGCTCGCGCTTTTTTCAGGTTCTCCCGAGGCCAACCTTTTCCATCGGTAGATGGAGCTATAAATGGTTCGGAAAAAATCCGATCAGGAATTTTCCCTTTGAATTTTTCTAAAACTTCAAGTTCGGCATCACTTGGTAAGTCTCGAGATGCTAAATCTGAGTTTGAAAAAAAACTTTGTGTTCTTGCATATTGGCTAAAGAAGAGATTTTTATTCGTCCAGTCAAAATCGAAGGCATACATGAGGGCTTCACGAACGAGAGGGGATGAAAAAATTTCTCGTCGGGTGTTATACACAAAAGCTTGCATACCGGTTGGGCTGTAGTGTCGAACTTTTTCTTTTTTGAGCCAACCATTACTCACTGCGGGAGTGTCATAGTCGAGGGACCAGGCTTTCGCTTGGTTTTCTTCGCGATAGTCTATATCGCCAGATTTCAGTGCTTCCCTGATTACGGTTTCATCGCGGTAGTAGTCGATGCGGACTTTATCAAAATTATTTTGTCCTCTGTTGACCGCTAGATTTTTTCCCCAGTAATCATCGACTCTACCCAAAATAATGTAGCGCCCTGGTTCAAATTTTTCTATTTTGTAGGGCCCGCTGCCAAGTGGTGGTTCAAGCGTCGTCGATTCAAAATCGCGGGACTCCCAATAATGCTTTGGCAGAACCGGCATTTGGCCGATAGTTAGCGGTAGTTCTCGATTTGTTTTGTCTGAAAAAGAAAACTTTACAGATCGCTGGCCTATTCTTTTGGCGGATTCGACACCGCTGTAGTAAAACCGATAAAAGGGGTGACCTTTGGTTTTTAACGTTTCAAAAGACCATATCACGTCATCTACGCTGATAGGTTTTCCGTCGTGCCACTTGGCTTCTGGTCTTAAATGGAAAATGACCCAAGATCTATCTGACGGGGTCTCTAGGCTTTCGGCAATGAGCCCGTAAGCTGTAAAGGGCTCATCCGCGCTGGTTACTAGCAAGGTCTCGGCACTCGATCCTGCACCACTGTTTCCTTTGGCGATGTATGGATTAAATGAATCAAAGGTCCCGGGTGAGGCGAGCTTAATTTCACCACCCTTGGGAGCATTCGGATTCACATAATCGAAATGGGTGAAATCGGAGGCGTACTTAGCGGATCCATGCATTGCGATCGCATGCTGCGGTTGCGACCAAGCAATGTCTGCCTGAAGGAAAAATAAGCTTAAGGTGATTAGTACGCTGAACAAATCTAATGCGCTCTAATTTTTTTTAATGTTTCGGTCGTTGAAATTTGGTGCTCAAAGGGGATTGACACGACCTTCCCGCCCCACCCGAGCGCTTCTTTGTTGCCAACGATTTGACTGGGTTCCCAGTCCCCCCCCTTAACTATTAGATCAGGCTTAAGCTGAAGTATCAGCTCTAGTGGCGTGTCTTCCTCAAAGTAGGTGACAAGATCGACCGATTGTAGTGCGGCGATCACGGCTAATCGATCAGCAAGTTGATTGATAGGGCGATCGATATCTTTCCCGAGTCTTCTCACCGAATCGTCTGAATTTAAGGCCACAATAAGTGACGCGCCGAGTTCTCGTGCGCGTGCTAAACAGGTCACGTGACCGCGATGGAGGAGGTCGAAAACACCATTCGTGAAGACGAGCGGCCTATTCAAAGACGTAATGCGATCGGCAACCTCATCTGGATTTGCGATTTTTGACTCTATTACCTGGAGGTGTGGCATCGTTCTTGAATGTATGCGAGAGCTTCTAAGCCGGAATCACATAGACCCCAACGTGCTACCTAAAGTTCATTCGCAAAGCCTTCGCATGCGACCGATTAAACCCTCGGTTTTAAGACTAGCTTTAATTGATTAGTCTACATACTCGAATATCTTGACGACCTTCTCAACGCCGCCAACAGAAGCCGCAATTTGACCCGCCGTTTCACCTTCCTCTCTCGTGACGAGCCCCATCAAATACACGACGCCTAGCTCTACCGAGGTTGAGATGCGAATAGACCTCACATCCTTATTCCGGGCCAGTTGGGTAACAACCTTACCTTTGAGGGCAACGTCTTTGCCAATTTCTTTAATAGTCGCCACTTCCCGGATGGTCGTCTCATCTCTAAAATCTCGAACCGGACGCGTCTCAAGCACCATTAACGCGAGATCTTCCTTGATTGTCTCGTTTGGCACCTGCCCTGTTAGCAGCACGACATTGTTATACGCGGTGACAGTGATGTTTACCTGTTTCGCATATTTGTCTTTTATGCGCGTCGACAGCTTGCTAACGATCACACGATCATCAAAAATCGTCCCCGCCGTTCTGGGGTCTTCATGTACCATCGTTGCTCCGACGCCAGCTGAAACGATAGCAGGCCCCATGCAGCCTTGAAGCATAAATGGCAATGCCAATACCGCGAGAAACAATAGTCTTAATTTAATCATCTTTTATTCTCCAAATAGTTGGGCGTCAATTCCGTCACACAGGCAATGCAAACACAATAAATGCACTTCTTGGATTCTGGCTGTTATCTTACTCGGAACACAAAGATTAATATCGTTGTTACTCAAAATCGAAGAAATCTTTCCGCCGCCATTTCCAGTTAAGGCAATCACCACAATATTTTTTTCGTGAGCGGCTTCAATCGCCTCAACAACGTTCTGTGAATTTCCACTTGTTGATATCGCCAGCAGCACGTCGCCATCGATTCCTAGTCCCATGACCTGTTTCGAAAAAACCTGATTGAACGAGTAGTCGTTACCCACCGATGTCAGCGTAGATGAGTCGGTCGTGAGCGCTAACCCCGCTAACGGAGCCCTTTCTCTCTCAAATCTATTCAATAGTTCAGCGGAAAAGTGCTGAGCATCAGCCGCAGATCCGCCATTTCCGCAGGACATGATTTTATTGCCGGCTTTGAGGCGTTCGCTCATCAGTAAGGCTGCCTTTTGAATAGGCGTCATCAGAGTATCAAGAGACAGTTGTTTGACTGCTATGCTGTCCTTAAACTGTTTTTGAATCCGGTCTTCTAAACTCATGTGACCTTACTTTTACAAATTGTGTTTAACTGCAGCCATTGTAAACGATAAACTATCCATCTTGAGAGAATGAAGTCAAAATTAATTGTTCTAGATTATCTGGAAGGTTTATAAAATGGGATCTAGAGAAGAAGTTGGTAGCTCCGGTTCGATTGAGGTTTTATCGCGCGGCAAGCTGTATGTAGTAGCGACCCCGATCGGGAACCTAGACGATATTACTCAGAGAGCGAGATTGGTTCTGCAAACAGTGGACATTGTTGCTGCGGAGGATACGCGAGTTTGTGCCAAGTTGCTCTCGCATCTTGGAATCAAGAAAAAGATCATCTCGTCTAGAGAGCATAATGCCAAGAACTCTGCTGAAGGTATTCTCAAATTGATTCGCGAAGGCAAGCATGTAGCTTTGACGACCGATGCTGGCACTCCTTGTGTTAGTGATCCGGGCGCAGTTGTTGTGAAGCGAGTTAGAGAGGAAGGTTTTCCTGTAACGCCAATTCCTGGCTCCTGTGCCTTGGCTGCGGCTCTTTCTGTGTGGGGTTTTGACTTCGAAAATTTCGTTTTCGAAGGGTTTTTGCCGAGTAAAAAAACCAAAAGAGACTCGATACTTGAAATGGTTAAAATTCGTCAATTGCCAACCATCTTTTACGAGGCTCCGCATCGAATAATTGACACGGTTGATGCAATCGAGCTCTTGCTTCCTGAAACTTGGAAGCTGACTATTTGTAGGGAGTTGACTAAGGCAAACGAAGAGATCGCTGTGGTTGGGGTACACGATGCTCCCGCCTGGATTAGAGAGAATGACTACCGCAGTCGCGGTGAATTTGTTCTCCTTCTGTCCGGCCCGCCAGACCAATCGGATAACGATGCGAATTTGGCTCGGGGCAAGCGATTGTTGGAGTTGCTTCTCCCTGAGTTATCTACCAAGAAATCGGCCGATATTACGTCGCAGTTTTTAGGGCTTTCACGTAGCGATATGTACGAATTAGCTCTGGAGATTGAGAATAAGAAAAATTAGAG
>JAURFP010000033.1 GCA_030834275.1 Burkholderiales bacterium
AAACTGGGGGCAATTTCATAGCCCAAAAAATCTAGCCATGGCATTATCGGCTGAGGTTGGTGAATTATTGGAGCATTTTCAATGGTTGACCGAAGCAGAGTCCAACGATTTGGAAGTCTCTTCGCTGGAGAGCGTCGCTCTCGAGATGGCGGACATATTTCTCTACCTTCTTCGTCTGGGTGATGTTTTGGGGGTTGATCTGGTCACTGCCGCCAAGAAGAAAATCGAGATAAACAATAAGAAATACCCTGTTGAAACTTCCTATGGTTCGAAGAAAAAGCACTCGGGTTAGTATTAAAAGAGTCCATCAAACCTTGAGTTACTTTAAGTCGGCGTGAGAAGTTAATGTTTGCTTATCGTCACCTGTACCACGCTGGAAATTTCGCAGATGTTTTTAAGCATATGCTGCTCACGCAGCTGATTTGCGTACTTCAAAAAAAAGAAAAACCAATCTTTGTACTTGACACGCATGCGGGTGTAGGGCGATACGATTTATCACATCCGTGGGCGCAGAAAAACAAAGAGTACGAATTTGGTGTTTCGCGACTTTTCGGGTCGACCAATTATCCCATTGAAGTTAGTAAATACATGGATTTTCTGAAAGAGGAAAATCCATCTGGTTCGTTTGCTTTTTATCCTGGGTCCCCAATTATCATCTCGAAGCTTTTGCGTATGCAAGATCGTGCTTTCTGCGTAGAGGCAAACAAGAATGATTTTGAGGTTTTGGGCGAGGTTGTCGCTGGGAATCGGCGGGTAACAGCCAAACTGGGTGATGGCTTTAACTCGCTCCAGTCGATGCTCCCGCCGAAAGAGCGACGCGGACTAATTTTTATGGATCCAGCGTTTGACCAAAAAGGTGAATATGACCGAATCGTTGCGAGTTTTACGACGGGCCTTAGAAAATTTGCTACGGGAATCTACGTAGCCTGGTTCCCGTTATCCAATCAATTCCCAGTACGTGACTTCTATCAAAAGTTAACGGCGTTGAGCGTGAAACGAACCATTAGTTTTGAGTTTGATATTGATGACGAAAATTTTATTGGCCAAATGCGATCATGTGGTTTGGTAATCTTGAATTGTCCATATTTGTTTGAAGAGTCAGTGTATCCAGCTTTACGCTGGTTATGTGGGGTGTTCTCTCAGCAAGGTTCGGCGACATTTAAAACTAGATTGTTAGTTGATGGAAACTCTGATAATTTAACTTGTTGAACGTCATAAGTAGCTCTAGTGTCCTCCTCGTATAAACAGCTAGTTTCCGCGGTTGATGAGCCGATGGAGGTATACCTTTCCCAAAAAGGCTATATATCTAGCTCGAAATTAAGAAAGATTGCAGAAGGAACTATAGAGGTAAATTTACCTAGAAGATCCAGATTTTTGATGGGAGATGCTTTTCATTCTTTTGTACTTGAACCTAGTGTTTTTAATAGGTGTTACATAGAGGCGGAAGCTAGCTTTGCTGACAAAAATGACCAGCGTCAAAAATTAACAGCCGAGCAGTTTTTAAATCTGTCGCGCGCAAAGTCCAAGCTCTTCGAGGTGAATGACGGCTGCTACCAAAAGCTTATCGAGGAGGGGCGCAAAGAACTTTCAATCTACTGGAGCGATGACCACGGGGTAAGGTTTAAGGTGAGGCCAGATGTAATTGTTCGTGATCTGATCGTTGATCTAAAAACATTCTCGCCGAGTACGCGTAAAGCTTTCTTGGCCGATCCATATCGGAGGGGGTACTTGTTGCAGGCAGCACTTTATCGTGAGGCTATCACTTTGCTCACAGATAGAGTGCCACAGTTTGCATTTTTAATCGTAGAGTTATCGAAACCTTACAGAATCACCTGGGATCTATTGGGTTCGGAACAATTGAATTACGCTACTTCTTATCTATCAAAAATTAAAAGTCAGTTTTTACAGGATGGGCTCAAACTTAATAATTAATTCGGTAGTCACTCCTTGCCGGATTATCGTGAGCGGGAGCCAAAATCCAGCAGATTGCCGATTGATGATGGCGATTAGCTCGGCAGCAGATTTTACTGGGGTGCCTGCCGCTTTAATGATTAGGTCCTTGTCGATGAGTCCTGCATTAGACGCCAAGCTATTTTCCAGTACATTTTCAGCAATGACCCCTTGATCAGCATCCCGCAGGTATAAACCAACTTTTTCTTTGGGGGATAAATCCTGCCGCACTGGCGTGACAAATATTGCATCTCCCAGTTGGTTATTCTCTCGATCATAATTCTCAAGGATTTCGCAAAGCCCTTCCTCCGGTACAGGGATCCAGGTGCGTATACTGAAGTTGCCGAGATCCTGTAATTGGTGAGCTACACCAGCTTGTGTATTCAGATGGCCGGCCCCAATTAAACCCACCACCAAGCCATCGGTATTTTTTTTTGCGGAAACGAGAGCCTCCGCAAATGCTCGATCCCACGTAAGTTGTGCTTCCACGAAATTTTGAAAACCTTCCTCGTCCGTGGCAGCGTGTTCCAACCAGATTTCACGAAGATATGCTTCGTATTTTGCTGGGGCTGGCGATGGCTTACCAACGATCTCTTTTTCCTCGGAGCTCAAACTCTCCCAGCCCGCTTTCGAGACCTGAGTAATCATATTTCCATCAACATTCAACGCAAACACTTTGAGGTTATTTAGTTTTGCAAGGTTAAAAATCGGCTGATAAAGCTCCGCATCGAATCGCCAATGATCATACCATCCGCTCGCTAGGAAAAACTCACTCGTATCGATCTCACCTTTTAGCCACTTATCAATCGTTACTTGCGAACTACGTGGAAGCATCTCAAGTCCTATGGAAAGTCGATCATGTTTCCCGAGTAGTAAGGAGAGGGTATGTGCTTGCCATAGGTGGTCTGAATATTGATCATGCCTCTCCCCCAACAAAATGAAGTCAGCCCCCTCCGAGGACTTTAGTAAGTCTGAGCTAGAAACCCTTTGGTAGGTGGATTGCGACCGCTCGTACCAATCGCCGGCGTTTCCGCAAGTCAGTTGAGCTTGAGTAGCACTCCCCCAAGTGATGGAGATTATCGACAATAAACTTACTATCAGATTGCGAGGCAGGAGAGTACGCATGGAGTCAGGGAAATTATTCTTAATTCGGGCTGGGACCCGAGATCAGGAGTTTCGTTCATTTCTAGCCAAATTCTTCGCATAGATGAAATCGGTGTGAGAGACGTAAAGGAGATCGGCGATCTTCCTAACGATATGATCCTCAAAGGAATGGATGCTTCCATCACTGTGGGCTATGCTCCACATCGCCCGTATCAGTGCCGTTTTATCTTCGTACGTGAGGTTCTTGTTTATTAAGTTAGTTAGTGGTTGGTAGGAGGTAATACGATTCTCTACCAGAGAGGATTCGGCAAAAAGTTTATCCGCATCACGTTCGCTAACTTTGAGAAGGTCCATCAATGTTTTTTTAGCGATTGCTGTGTCATTTAAAGTCACATCATCGTCTACCCGGCTTGCCTCGAAGAGCAAGTCAGATACGGCCCTTTGAAGAGATAGCCCCTCGTCTGGCGACTTATTATCTGAGCTCCCAAATATCGAGCCGAATTTCCTGAAAAGAGCTACCATGCTGTGACAAGTAATTTCAATTTATTTCCACGTGTGTTGGTGTGGTTTCATGCCTTTAGCGGTCCATTGTAACGTATGAGTGAATACATCAAAATCCGAGGTGCTCGCCAGAATAATCTAAAAAACCTGGATTTAGATATTCCTTTGGGCGAGATCGTGTTAGTGACCGGGGTTTCTGGCTCCGGAAAGTCTTCGCTTGTTTTTGACACGCTCTTTGCTGAGGGGCAGAGACGTTATGTAGAAACATTCTCCACGTACGCGCGACAATTTCTTGATCGGATGGAAAAGCCAGAGGTCGATCATATCGATGGGATTCCACCCGCTATAGCGATAAGTCAGGTCAACTCAGTCAAAACATCACGGTCAACCGTTGGAACGATTACGGAGCTTAGTGATTATTTCAAATTATTATTTTCGAGATTGTCGGTCTTATATTGTCATGGTTGCGCAAAACCGGTCCGAAGAGATTCGGCTCAAGATATTCAGAAAGTCATAAATGAAAAAAAATATTCACGTGTAGCGATTGCTACGATAGTGGATATCCCAGAGAACTTCACAGCAGAAGAAATCGTCAAGTATCTTGAGCTACAGGGTTACTCAAGACACTCGAAGCTTAATGAATCGACTCTAGAAGTCGTAGTCGATCGGTTTAAGCTGTCAACGATTGGTACTGAGCGCATGAATGAGGCGATTGAGGCTGCAATAAACTTAGGTAAGGGGAGATGTAACGTCTTCGAGTTGGACGATTCTGGGGATATCAAGACACGTCATTCATTCAGTACGCAATTTCATTGTGCTTCCTGTGATCTTCATTATACGAAGCTTTCAGATAGTCACTTTTCTTTTAATTCTCCGCTGGGAGCATGTGAAACGTGTCGAGGCTTCGGCCGCGTAATCGGGGTAGATTACGAAGCGGTTGTTAACGATGCCACGAAAAGTTTGAGTGAGGGAGCAATTCGGCCTTGGCAAACTGATAGCTATTCCGAGTGTCAGGTTGAATTATTGGATTGTGCTGAAAAATACGGTGTACCAATAGATATTCCTTGGTCTGAACTAAGCAGCAAACATAAGGCTTGGGTTTTAGAGGGGGACCCTCAATGGGTCGACTGGTCGAAGTCTTGGCCAGGGAAATGGTACGGCGTAAAAAATTTCTTTAGTTGGCTCGAGAGCAAAGCATACAAAATGCATATTCGCGTTTTGCTCTCGAGGTATCGATCCTATTCGACTTGCCACGATTGTGGTGGTAGCAGACTAAAACCAAATGCAATGTACTGGAGATTTGATCCGGGTCAAGAAATTGAGAAAGAAATCTCGATGCCGGAAAAATTATCCTGGCCCTCAATGAAGTGGAGTGCAGAGCAGCTTTCGGGTGCGGTGGGTTTCTCTATCCACGATTTTAGCTGCATGCCAGTTTATAAACTTCGATTGTTATTTAGTGATTTTTTAAAAAAGCTTGATAAAAATAGCGCTGACGAACCGACTCAAGTCGTACTTAGCGAAATTCAATCTCGGCTCACTTATTTGGAAGAGGTGGGGTTGGGATATCTTCAGTTAGATAGACAATCACGCACCTTATCGGGTGGGGAATTGCAACGAGTGAACTTAACTACTGCGTTGGGAGCGTCGTTGACTCAAACTCTTTTTTTACTCGATGAGCCATCTGTTGGGTTACATTCAAAAGATATTGATCGCGTAATTAGTGTGATGAGGCGCCTAAAGGCGCGAGGAAATTCTATCGTCGTTGTGGAGCATGATCCACAGATTATGCTAGAGGCAGATCAAATTATTGACATGGGACCAGGAGCAGGGGAGCTCGGTGGGCGGGTTACATATTTTGGTACGCCAAGTGATTTGTATTCGGCTAATAGCCTCACTGCTCAATACATTCGCGGTGAAAAGTCAGTTGGTACCAATCGGGTCAGTAATAAGACAAAAATTACCGATTGGTTAAGTATCGAAAATGCTAGTACAAATAATTTGAAAAATGTATCTGCTCGTTTTCCATTGGGAAAAATTTGTTGTATCACGGGAGTTTCCGGATCTGGTAAGTCTTCTTTACTGCGGGATGAACTCTTCACTAGTATGGACCGTCTGCTTACTAGCGGTCTTCTACATTCCTCAAATAACTCGTTAAGCATTAAAAATTTTCAATCTCTTCGAACGGTGGCGTTTCTTGATCAATCTCCAATAGGGAAGTCATCAAGATCAAACCCGATTAGCTATGTTGGTGCTTTTGATGGGATACGTGAACTCTTTGCTAAGTCAGCCGATGCCAAAACGCACAAATTTGATAAGAGCTTCTTTAGCTTCAACTCGGGAAAAGGTCGATGTCACAGTTGTGCTGGAAGTGGTTTCGAACACATCGAGATGCAGTTTTTATCAGATGTTTATTTGAAATGTCCAGCGTGTGATGGAAAACGTTTTAGGGATGAGGTCTTGGCGGTAGGTATTAGTCTTGATGGTGATGGCAAAAAGAATATATCCGATATCTTAAATATGACGGTATCCGAAGCGGTCTCATACTTTCGCGATGAGCAGCGGATCGTAGATAAGTTGAAGCCGCTGTGTGATGTTGGGTTGGAGTATATCCGCCTTGGGCAACCGGTTCCGACTTTATCTGGAGGAGAGGCGCAGAGACTCAAATTAGCGTCGTATCTTGCGAGGGATAAGAAAAGAAAAGATGAGAATACATTGTTCATGTTGGATGAGCCAACCACAGGTCTGCATCTAGATGATGTTGCGAAACTGGTTTCTGCATTGGATACGCTGGCTGCGCAGGGGCATACGGTTATATTAGTTGAACATAACTTGGACGTTATAGCTTGCTCTGACTGGGTCGTCGATTTAGGACCGGAGGGAGGGGATCGAGGTGGACGAATCGTTGCCATGGGTACGCCTAAAGCCGTTTCAAAAATACCCGAATCTTTTACGGGTCAAGAGCTAGATAAGTACTTCAAGGTGGGGCGGGCGCTTCAGGTGAATGTTCGAGAGCATGAGCATGATCCTAGTTTTTCCGAGCACGGTCATATCGTTATCAAGAACGCAAGAGAAAATAATTTGAGAGAGCTGTCTGCAGAAATCCCCAGAGGTAAGATAACGGTGATAAGTGGTGTTAGCGGGAGCGGTAAATCAACGCTCGCGTTCGATATAGTTTTTGGTGAGGGTCAGCGACGCTATCTTGAGTCACTTAACGCGTATGCCCGTCAGTTTATCCAGGCTGCGAAGAAGCCAGATTTAGACGTTATTTATGGGATACCGCCCACGGTTGCAATTGAGCAGCGTACCAGCCAAGGTGGGTCGAAGAGTACGGTCGGTACCCAAACAGAAATCTATCACTATCTTCGCCTTCTTTTTTCAAAAATAGGGCAACAATATTGCCCCGATTGTGACGTTGCTATCAACGCGCAAAGTCAGGAGGAGATTGTCGAAAAGGTAATGAGAGACTACGTAGGTCAACATGTTGGTTTTTTTGCGCCACTTGTTGTTGCACGCAAAGGATTGTACAAAGATTTGGCTGACTCCTACGCAAAGAAAGGGTTTCCTTTCCTTCTTGTTGATGGTGTTTTCTTGCCAACAAATGATTTTCCACGACTTGACAGATTTTTAGAGCATTCAATTGATCTACCGGTCGCGGATCTCGTAGTGTCAGAGACTTGTAGGGACGAGATCGAGCGTAATGTGGAAGCTTCCTTAAACCATGGAACTGGCTTTTTTAGGATTATTTCTCCAATCCATGAGGCCCTCGATGGTGGCGAATATGAAGAGCAATTTTTTTCGGTTAAGAGTTCTTGTCCGTCATGTCGCCGATCTTTCCAGGAGCTTGATCCACGTCAATTTTCTTTCAACTCCAAATATGGTTGGTGTCAGGACTGTGTTGGAATGGGGATTACCCATCCTGCTCGCGCAGGAAAATTCCAATCCATCGCTGAGGAAATTGATTTTGACCAGACGCTTGATACCTCGGTTCTGGATGGGCAAATCGCTGACTGTCCGAGTTGCAATGGTACGAGGATTAATGAGGTGTCGCGGAGCGTTAGGTGGCGAGGCTACTCAATGGGTGATTTAGTCTCAATCCCTATTCGGGACCTCGAGGATAGGCTATATAAAATTTCTTTAGGTGAGGATGAGCAAGTGATAGCCGGTACCCTCTTGGGGGAGACCTTCTCTAGATTGCGTTTTCTGCGGGAAGTGGGTTTGTCCTACTTGTCGCTTAATAGATCCGCACCAACTTTGAGTGGCGGTGAAGCTCAGCGTATTCGTCTTGCAGCGCAGCTGGGTTCGAATTTAACGGGTGCTGCCTATGTACTTGATGAGCCAACAATCGGGTTACATCCTGCGGATAATCGTATGCTCCTCGAGTCTCTTCGCAATCTTAAAGAAAAAGGTAATACGGTTGTGATTGTTGAGCATGACGAAGAAACGATCACGATGGCAGATTACTTGCTAGACCTCGGACCTGGAGCAGGCAGTGAGGGGGGGCAAATCATTGCCAAAGGAACCCTAAAGGACATATTAGATAGTAAACAGTCGATTACTGGGAAATATTTGTTAGATGGGCTTAAACATTATTCTGGAAAAAGATACGACGTAACCCCTGATCAGGATTCTCTAATAATACGTGGGGCCTCTGCAAACAACTTGAAGAATATCGATGTAGTTCTTCCGCTGCGTGCATTGACAGTGGTGACAGGAGTATCGGGTAGTGGTAAGTCAACCTTGCTCAAACAAGTGCTGCTGCGAAATTGCGAAAGTTCAGACGTAATAGTTTCGCGAAAATTATTTCATGGATGCATTTCGGTTGAAGGTGGAACTTCTTTTTCTAGAATTATTGAGGTTGATCAGTCGCCGATTGGGAAAACGTCGAGATCCTGTCCTGCGACCTACACTGGTATTTGGGATGAGGTGCGTAACATTTTTTCTTTACTACCTGAATCGCGTGCTCGAGGGTACTCCGCTGCCCGGTTTTCATTCAACACTCCAGGTGGGAGATGTAGCGCCTGCGATGGGCAGGGTTATCAGAAAATAGAAATGAGTTTTTTGCCAGACGTGCGATCCAAATGCGAATCTTGTGAAGGAAATCGATTTGATACTGAAACTCTTTCGGTAAAACTTCGAGGTAAATCTATTGGCGATGTCTTGAATATGAGCATAAGAGATGCAGTGGAGTTATTTAGTGCGTATCCAAAAATTGGAAAACGATTACAAATGCTAGATGATCTTGGCCTTGGTTATCTCTCCCTTGGGCAAAACAGCAATACGCTATCCGGTGGAGAAGCGCAGAGAATTAAACTAGTTTCTGAGTTAGCTCGTTCTAATCAAAGTGACCGGAGAGGAAAAAATCGTGCATCGGTAATTGTTCTGGATGAACCGACTGTTGGATTACATATGGCAGATGTAGAAAAACTCATCAAGATACTCCATGCCCTCGTGGACTCCGGTAGCACAGTGTTTGTGATCGAGCACAATCTTGATGTGATAAGGAATGCTGATTGGATTGTGGATCTGGGTCCGGGGCCAGGAGATGAGGGTGGATCTCTGGTTTATATGGGTTCGGTCCCGGGGCTAATCAAAAGTAAAACCTCTAAAACTGCGGAGGCTATTCGGCAGGAGTCTATCAACCGAAAGCGTCTTTTGAGTACTCTTCATTAGGTTCGACAAAACATTAATAGTGTTCCGTAATCATCAGCCCCAAGGACTAGAATTTGGGTATTTGCGGGCTGCGGAATATGATTTACTATCGGATGATGTCTGTGTGGAGGCCAGCTTACCTGATGCTCCTAAAGGGTCGACGTTGTGATGATAATTAAACTTAAACAGCTATGAGTTTTTCTTTACCAAAGAAACTAGGGCAGATCGTGCCGGTGCTCCGCTTCCCATCGTCACTTGAAGCTGAGCTCATTTTTGAGCTCTTAATTGAGGCCAAATTTAGAACTATAGAACTTACACTAACTACGCCGAACGCTTTTGATTTAATAAAAAAATTTCGATCGATCGCGGATGAAAATGTCATGATTGGTGCAGGCACCGTTTGTACTTTGGAGCAAGCTCGCCACAGCCTCGATAGCGGTGCCGATTATCTTGTGTCACCGTTCGTGAACACCATAATGATTGATGAGGCGAATAAAAGGGGTAAGTATTCGATTGTTGGGGCGTTTACACCGACCGAGATATATGCCGCCCACTCGCACGGGGCTCACATGGTTAAACTGTTTCCTGCTAACACTGGAGGGCCATCGTTTCTAAAGGCGATAAGGGCAGTTTTTGGCGAAATAGACATTTGTCCTACTGGCGGAATAGATTTACATAACTACCGTGATTACCTCAATGCTGGAGCTTCTTGTGTCGGCATCGGCAGTTCTCTTCTTGGCGGTATTAAAGTTATAGAGTCGAACCGCCAGAAAATGTTACAACACTTACGGCAATTCTCCTCGATTTAGTGTTGCGGGTTAACCGAAAATAACCAATGAAAACGAGTAATCAATTAGATATCGTTTCGATAGGGGAGCCGATGGTTGAGTTTAATCAGCTTCCAGATGATCCCATCCGCTATACCCAAGCTTTTGGTGGAGATACGCTCAACTGCGTAGTTGCTGCCGCACGACTTGGTGCGAAAGTGGCTTACTTGACCTGTTTAGGTGATGATGTCTTCGGTCAATCCCTTTTGGGTTGCTTGAGAAAAGAGCAAGTCATGTCTGAGGGTGTCAAGGTTAAAACAGGTGCATCTACGGGCGTGTACTTTATTACGCACTCAGAGGAGGGTCATAGTTTTTCTTATAAAAGGAGTGGTAGTGCAGCTAGTGCATTCTGCCGAGAAGATCTGTTTTGGCCGGCACTGGAAAACACGAAATTTTTCCATACATCTGGGATTTCCCTCTCGCTTAATCCAGAAATGTTGGACGTATTGCTAGACGCTGCCAAGACTGTTCAGTCATCTGGAGGGGCAGCAGTATTTGACGTTAACATAAGGCCATCGATGTGGGATAGGCGAAATGTGACGCGAGAGATATCTGAGGTCGTTGCAAGTATGGATATTGTTTTAGCTTCTGAAGAAGATTCTCAGTATTTAATCGATTCAGATTCATACGAACAATTCTTCGATTGGGTTTTAGGTCTTGGAGCGAGAGCTGTAGTCTTTAAAAGAGGAAAACAGGGAAGCATTTATCGTGATACTGGGCGAACGGTTGTTCAGTGCCCCTTTCCGGTTGATGCGGTTGATGCAACGGGAGCAGGAGATTGTTTTGCTGGCGCATTAATGACCGAGCTTGGAAATGGTGCTGCGATTGAAGAGGCTTTGAATTTTGCAAGTATGGCCTCTGCGCTTGCGTGCACGGGATTTGGTGCGATCGGTCCATTACCGAGGCGCAATATGGTTTTGCGCGAGCTAGAAAAAATCGATAATGCTCGCGAAATTAAGTGATAGCTTTTGCAAAGTGTTACATTGTTTTTGTTGTGAATATAAATGAAGGGTGTGTATGAAATATCTGAGTAGGATTTTTTTAGCGGGCATGCTAACCGTCTTACCGGTTTTGGCAACAATCTATTTATTAGTATGGTTATTTACAACAGCCGAGTCATTCATGGGCGAGCCGCTCAAGATCTTGCTCCCCGAGGGGACTTACGTCACGGGGATGGGGCTTGTCGCGGGCGTGGCGGTAATCTTCGTTGTTGGCGTTCTGATGCGCGCATACATTATCAGGACCATCTTCGAGACGACCGAAAAATTGCTTCTAAAAGTCCCGCTAATTAAGACAATTTATAGTGCTTTGAGAGAGTTTTTCGGGCTCTTTGCCGATCAATCGAAAGAGGATCACTTTCAAGTTGTGATGGTTAACTTTCCAGAGCAGAACTTAAGGCTACTTGGTTTCATCACTCGTGAGGACTTTTCGGATATGCCAACTGGAATGGTTCCAGATGGACACGTTTCAGTCTATATGCCTATGAGCTATCAGATTGGTGGGTACACCGTGTATTTACCGAAGGATCGCTTGACTCCGGTGGATATACCTAGAGAGCATGCAATGCGACTTGCGGTCACGGCAGGCATTAAATTGAAGAAACAAAATTAATTGAAAATAAAAAAGGCCTCGAGTGAGGCCTTTTTTATTGATGCGACTTCGAACCGCTTACAGAAGCGGGACAATCAGAAGTGCAACGATATTGATGATTTTGATCAGTGGGTTAACTGCTGGACCTGCTGTATCTTTATAAGGGTCACCGACAGTGTCTCCGGTCACGGAAGCTTTATGAGCCTCTGAGCCTTTTCCACCGAAGTTACCATCCTCAATATATTTCTTGGCGTTATCCCAAGCGCCACCACCAGTCGTCATTGAAATGGCAACGAAAAGACCGGTGACAATTGTTCCAATCAAGAGTCCACCAAGAGCGCGGATTCCAGCTCCATCTCCCATCAACCAATTCATACCAAAAGCTACAACGATTGGCATTAATACGGGTAGTAGCGAAGGGACCATCATTTCTTTGATCGCTGATCGCGTGAGCATATCCACGGCTCTCGAGTAATCAGGTTTCGCGGTACCTTCCATAATTCCTGGGATTTCTCGGAATTGACGTCGCACTTCGTTAACAACCGAGCCTGCAGCTCGGCCAACTGCTTCCATCGCCATTGCGCCGAAGAGGTAAGGAACTAATCCGCCAATAAACAAGCCAATGATTACCGCTGGATCCGCGAGCGAGAATTCTGGCAATTTGTTGTAGATCTCTAGGTTGTGGGTATAGTCTGCAAAAAGTACTAGTGCAGCCAGACCGGCTGAGCCAATAGCGTAACCTTTCGTAACAGCTTTTGTGGTGTTACCAACGGCATCTAGAGGATCGGTGATGTCGCGAATCTTAGAGTCAAGTTCGGCCATCTCAGCGATTCCACCAGCGTTATCAGTGATTGGTCCGTATGCATCTAGAGCAACAACCATTCCCGTCATGGACAGCATCGCGGTTGCTGCAATCGCAATACCGTAAAGACCTGCCAGCTCGTAAGACGCCCAGATTGCGGCACAGACTGAAAGTACTGGTAGGGCAGTAGATTTCATCGAGATACCAAGACCCGCAATAATGTTGGTTGCGTGTCCAGTTTCGGATGCAGCAGCTACATGCTTAACTGGTTTGTATTCCGTTGAAGTGTAGTACTCCGTGATCACTACCATCAGCGCCGTCAGCACAAGACCGACCAAAGAAGCGAGGAAAAGTGGCATTGCATGCTCACCCATCATCCAATCGCTAATAAAGTAGAACGCAATCGCAGCGATAACACCTGAGACAATTACGCCCTTATAGAGCGCATTCATGATTTTTCCACCCTCAGATGTTTTAACGAAGAACGTTCCCGCAATAGAGGCGATGATTGAAGCGCCACCGAGCACCAATGGGTATAGGATTGCTGCCTCTCCCATGTCGCTCATCATCAGGCCGCCCAGAAGCATCGTTGCTACGATCGTAACTGCGTATGTTTCGAAGAGGTCAGCAGCCATTCCAGCACAGTCCCCAACGTTATCACCAACGTTATCTGCGATCACCGCCGGATTTCTAGGGTCATCCTCTGGAATTCCTGCTTCTACTTTACCCACCAGGTCTGCTCCCACGTCAGCACCTTTCGTGAATATACCTCCGCCTAGACGAGCAAATATGGAGATTAGCGAACCGCCAAACGCGAGACCAACGAGTGCATGAAGTGCGCCAGCAGAATCTGTGTAGTTAAGAGCGATGGCATAGTACCCTGCCACTCCCAATAGGCCCAGTCCAACCACCAGCATGCCGGTAATGGCGCCTCCTCGGAAAGCAACATTCAGTGCTGCGTTGACGCCGTTATTTGCAGCCTGTGCAGTACGTACGTTCGCACGTACGGAAATGAACATACCGATATAACCGGCAGCTCCAGATAAAACGGCACCAACAACGAATCCAATTGCCGTCAACCAGTCGAGCGCAAAACCAAGAACTACAAAGAGCACAACTCCAACCATTGAAATAGTCGAATATTGTCTATTTAGGTACGCTTGTGCGCCTTGTTGAATCGCCGAGGCGATATCCTGCATCCTGCTATTTCCTGCTGGTTGGCGTAGGATCCACTGGATCGATAAAGCACCGTAAACGATGGCAATGATCGAACAAACCAACGCAATCATCAGTCCTGAAGACATCAAAGTCCCCCCTTATTGTTTGTGGTTAGAAGGCCGAAAAGGGTCAGCCTAAGGCCCTGAAAACAAGTGACCTGCTAACGAAAACGTTCGACAGCAGATCGTAATTTGGTTATTTAGCAGCGCGGGATTGTACCTGAAAATGTGACTTTCGGCTCGAATGAGCGTCTCATAATTACACCTTGAAGGATTTGCTAATTTTTTTCTTAACGGGTTTATTCTTAAGAATCACATATTTAGGGGTGCCATCTTTGTAAGGCGGATAGGACTCTCCCTGTATTAATGGTGCAAGGTAACGTCTGCATGACGCTGTTATTCCAAAGCCATCCTTCGTGATGAACGACCGTGGCATCTTTTTCTCGACGTTGGCAACTTTATTAAGGGCTGCGGTACCGATTTTCCAACGATACGGGGTGTCGGAAGTTCTATCGATTGTTGGCATCACGGCATTCTTCCCTTTCGCTGCGAGTTCTACGGCTGCTCGGCCTAACGCATAGGCCTGTTCTACGTCCGTTTGCGAGGCAATGTGTCGCGCTGCTCGTTGCAAGTAGTCTGCAACTCCCCAGTGATACTTCAAACCCAGATCCTCTTTTATGATCCCAGCGACGACCGGTGCTACACCACCGAGTTGAGCATGCCCAAATGCGTCAGTTAATCCTTGGTCAGCGAGAAATTTTCCATTCGGTGCTTTGACGCCTTCTGAGACGACGACTGAGCAGTATCCATACTTTTTGACAGCAGCCTTTACTTTATTCGTGAATTTTTTCCTATCGAAAGTAACTTCAGGGAAAAGAATCACGGTTGGGATCGGGTGATCTTCGGAGCTAGCTAAGCCTCCCGCGGCCGCTATCCAACCAGCATGTCTACCCATAACCTCTAGGATAAAAACTTTCGTCGACGTTTTTGCCATTGACGCTACATCAAGGCTCGCTTCTTTAAGAGATACTGCTACGTACTTCGCAACAGATCCAAATCCAGGGCAGCAGTCAGTTAGTGGCAAATCATTGTCGACAGTCTTCGGTACGTGTATCGCTTGAATGGGATATCCAAGTGACTTGGAAATCTGTGAAACTTTTAGGCAGGTATCAGCTGAGTCTCCTCCGCCATTGTAGAAAAAATATCCGATGTCATGCGCCTTGAATACTTCGATCAGTCGTTCATACTCGGCTCGGTTTTGCTCGATAGATTTAAGTTTGTATCGGCATGATCCAAACGCGCCGGCTGGTGTGTGTTTAAGTGCTGCGA
>JAURFP010000034.1 GCA_030834275.1 Burkholderiales bacterium
TGCTTGATGAGGTTGATGCTCCTTTGGATGACAACAATACTTCTAGATATTGTGAACTTGTTAAAAAAATGTCGAGTGCTACTCAGTTCCTATTTATTACGCATAATAAAATTACAATGGAATTAGCAGAGCAATTGGTCGGCGTGACCATGCAGGAAAAAGGCGTCTCAAGAGTCGTTGCTGTTGACATAGACGAGGCGGTCCGGCTGAAGGAATTGGCCGCTTAGAGTTGATTGATGCTAAAAAACGTTGATTGGAAAGACGATGAGTGATCTTCAAAAAATGTTACTTGTTATTGGCGCTGTAATTATTCTCTCGGTGCTCGCTTTCAATTGGTTTCAGGAGAGGCGTCATAAAAAACATATCGAAAAGAAAATCGCTCAAAATACGAACGACCCGCTCATGCAAGAAATTAGCGAAGCTTTTGACATTAACGAAGATGTGATAGCTCAAGACTCGCGCGAGCAGGAAATTGATTTAACGAGTTTTGAGTCAAAGACAGAAGCCCACGTCGGGCTAGCAAGTGATCTTTCTTCGGACTACATCGGTGAATCCGACTTAGAAGTGCCGATAGAACTTGATTTTTTGGACGAAAAAATCTCGTTCTCAATGGATTTGGTGAGTCAGGAGGGGATTTGCGTAAGTTCAACAGGAAAGCTACAAGAAGTCATAGGGTCGATGCCGAAGAGAGTCCAGATTCTTGGTAGCAATCGAAAGCAAAAAGAGCTCACGATAGTATCTAACCCCGACTCAATTTTTGAACGTTTAAGAATACGCATACAGCTGACCGACAGAAATGGGCCTTTGAGTAGCGAGCAAATTCAACAAATTGTTTCAGATGTATACGCGGAAAGTGTTCCCACTGGCGCAATTTGCTCGCAAGTTGATATCGCATTTGAGTCTCAACGGGCAATTGACCTCAAGAAATTCTCGGATGAGGTCGATTTGTTATTTGGGTTGACGATAGAGCGTGCGCGCGGGCAGGCGTTACCCGGTGAACATATCTTGGGATTAGCGAAAACGCTTGGAATGTCACTTAAAAGAAATGGTGTTTTTTCTTTGCGCGATAGTGATGGCTCAGAGTTATTTACCCTTGAAAATCGGGATAACTCGCCATTTGTCGAATCCGAAATGTCTCAGCAGTCGATCTCCGGAATCACGTTTTTGCTTGATGTAACAACGGTAAAAGAGGGTATTAAAACTTTTAATAAGATGGCCGGCGTGGCTAAGCAGTTCGCAGACGCGTTGAATGCATCTATTTGTGATGACAATAGCGAGATAGTTACTGACTCAGGATTTGATGTAATAAGAGCTCAGTTGACAAAAATTTACAATACAATGGAGGAATTAGAGATTCCCTCCGGATCAATCGTTGCCAAACAATTGTTCTCTTAATCGTGGCGTTGAATAAAGCCGAAAAGCGTATTAATGAGCTTCGCGCTCAAATAGAAGAAGCCAACCGGCATTATTACGAGCTAGACGACCCCATTCTGCTGGACTCCGAGTACGACAGACTATTTCGTGAGCTTAGTGCGTTAGAGGAGAAATTTCCTAATCTTAAGAGTGAGCTTTCTCCGTCTAATCTAGTGGGTGGAAAAGCTTTACAAGCGTTCGAGGCTGTCACGCATCGAACTCCTATGCTCTCGCTCAATAACGCCCTCAATGAGGAGGCGACAAGATCATTCGATACGAAAATGAAAGAACTCTTATCTGAGGATAAAGAGTTAACGTACTACGCAGAACCAAAATTCGATGGACTTGCAGTAAGCCTCATTTACCGTAATAGTAATTTCGTTGTCGCAGCGACACGGGGAGACGGCACGACCGGCGAAAATATTACTGAGAATGCGAGAACGATTAAGTCTATCCCTTCGATCCTTAAAACTAATCTCAACGGAGATTTAGAGGTGCGTGGAGAGGTATTGATGCTCAAGGAGGATTTCATTTCCTTGAATCGGGCACAAGAAAAAGTGGGTGCAAAATTATTCGCAAATCCACGAAATGCAGCCGCAGGTTCCCTCCGGCAGTTGGATTCGAAAATAACGGCTGGTCGGCGATTGACATTTTTCCCCTATGGACTTCTTTTGCCGGAAAATTTGCGGTCGACTATCACCACTCAGTCAGACATTGCTCAACTACTTATGGATTTAGGGTTTACCCTTGCTGAGGATAGATCAACAGTAGTTGGATTTGAGGGTATAAAACAGTTTTATGATGATTTATCCCAAAAGCGATCGGGACTTCCTTTTGAGATAGATGGGATAGTTTTCAAACTCAACGATCTCCAGCAACAGTCGCGGGTTGGCTATGTTTCTAGAGCTCCTCGGTATGCGATTGCCTATAAATTTCCGCCTGAAGAGGAAGTAACGCGAGTTCTCAGTATCGATGTCCAGGTTGGAAGAACAGGGTCGTTAACTCCTGTCGCGAGACTTCAACCAGTTAGAGTTGGTGGGGTTATTGTGACCAATGCGACGTTACATAATTTGGATGAGATAGCGAGAAAAGATATTCAAATTGGCGACTATTGTGTGGTTCGTAGGGCCGGAGATGTAATCCCTGAGGTCGTTAGATCCATTAAGGAGCGTCGACGAAATACAAAACTCTTCGAGATGCCTTCGGCTTGCCCTATTTGCTCTGCAATTGTTATCAAGGAAGAAGGGGAGGCCGTCTATCGTTGCTCCGGGGGGCAGCGATGTTCGGCTCAAAGGTCTCAAGCGATATGGCATTACTGCTCTAGAAAAGCCATGAATATCGATGGCATGGGAGACAAGCTTATCGATCAATTGATTTCAGTTGGGTTAGTTAACGATATTGGAGATCTTTATTCCTTAGAAATTTCTGATCTTTCTGATTTAGATCGGATGGGAAAAAAATCTGCTGAAAATATTATTCAATCAATCAATGGAAGTAAAAAAACTTCTTTGCCAAGATTTTTGTATGGACTGGGCATTCGAAACGTAGGTGAACAAACTGCCAGAGATTTGGCGAATCATTTTAATTCACTGGATGCGCTAATTGAAGCGACTGAAGGGGATCTTTTGGAGATCCCAGATGTCGGCCCAATCGTTGCAAAAAATATAACGGAGTATTTTGCGGATACTTTTAATAGAGATGTTGTGCGTAAACTCATCGAGGCTGGTGTTCATTGGGAGCAAGCACTCAAATCGAAAATTGGGGCTTTAAATGGCTTAAAATTTGTCATAACAGGTACGCTTTCTAATTTTTCTCGAGAGGAAGCGAAAGAGCGTATAGAACGTTTGGGCGGAAAAGTGGTGGCGAGCGTTTCAAAAGCGACCGATTATGTCGTGGTTGGAGAAAACGCCGGCTCAAAATTGGAAAAGGCTGAGGGTCTGGGGTTGGCGATATTATTTGAGCTAGAGTTCATGGAGCTATTAAAGAAGCATGACAATTGAAAAGAAAATTGAAACAGCCGTGTTCCCAGTCGCAGGTCTTGGGACGCGATTCCTTCCTGCCACCAAAGCCACCCCCAAGGAGATGCTGCCGGTCGTCGATAAGCCGTTAATCCAGTATGCAGTTGAAGAGGCCGCAAGAGCTGGGATTCGTAGAATGGTATTTGTGACTGGCCGCAACAAACGGGCAATAGAGGATCACTTCGATCGAGCTTACGAGCTTGAGTCGGAGTTGCAAAAGGATGGAAAGACTCAACTTTTGAGGATACTTGATGATATAACTTCGAGTGACATTGATTTTATATTTGTTCGTCAACCTCATGCGCTCGGACTGGGGCACGCGGTATTATGTGCACAACCAGTCGTTAGAGAAGAGCCATTTGCTGTTTTATTGGCAGATGATTTAATCCATCCAGACCACGAGGCTCTTTCTCAACTTATTTCGGTAGCTGAACAGACGCAGCGCTCGGTCCTGGCAGTCGAGGAGATTGATCCAAAGGAATCTATTCGATATGGAATAGTCGGTATAGATGAACCGATGACGTCTTCAGCGAAAATTACTTCAATAGTAGAAAAACCAGCGCCCAAAGATGCGCCTTCAAATCTGGCCGTCGTGGGTAGATATGTCTTGTCTCATGAAATCTTCGATATTTTGAGCAGAACAAAATCTGGAGCTGGAAACGAGATTCAGCTAACCGATGCTATTGCTGAGCTCGCCTCGGGTTCAGGGGTTTTTGCCTCTCGGTTTCATGGCGAGCGATACGACTGTGGAGAAAAGTTGGGTTACTTAAAGGCGAATATTGACTTCGGGCTAAGAGATGACAGTCTGAAAAAAAATCTATCAGCGTTTTTAAAAACACGATGTGAGTGATTATCATGCTTGTGACCACAAAACAATTCGATGTTTTAGATTCCTCTGAAGAGCGCATAACCAAGGAGGAAATTCAGTTAGAGGTCAAACGCGTCTCCTCGGAAATCGAAGTGTCAATTGGAAATACTAATCCCGTTTTGCTGGGCATCATGAACGGTGCTCTAAGATTTTGTGCTGCCTTAATCGATGAACTCCCATTCAAACTGCAGTATGACTCGTTTCATATCAGTCGCTACAGAGGAGGTATGGCGGGTGGAGATATTAAATACCTAAACTACCCAAAGGTGAGTGTGCAGGGGAGAACGGTATTGGTCATTGATGACATTTTGGATCAAGGGAAAACATTGGAAGCTGCTACTCAGTGGGCGAAAAACAATGGCGCATCAAATGTACTAACCGCAGTGCTAATTAATAAGAAAATTAATAACAGTGGTCGGAGAATAAAACCAGACTTTTGTTGTTTTGAGATGCAAGACGAGTTCATATTTGGGTTTGGAATGGATATAGATGGGTACTGGCGCAATCTCGATTCCATTTATGCAATTACAAACCCTACCAAATTTCTTCCATAAAAAATATGGTGTTGCATAAATGGCTGTGAGACCTGTACTGCGGATGGGAAATCCCCAACTTTTTAAGAAGTCAGATCCTGTGGTGAAATTCAATTCACACGAGCTAGACTCCCTGATTATTGACTTACAGGACACAATGAAAGCAATGCATGGTGCTGGAATTGCTGCCCCTCAGATCGGTGTCTTGCAGAGGGTGGTGATATTTGGATTCGATTCAAATACACGTTACCCCAATGAAGATGCCGTGCCATTTACCGTCTTAGTCAATCCGCAAATTGAATTCTTAACGGATATGAAAATAGATGGGTTAGAGGGCTGTTTGTCTGTACCAGGGATGCGTGGTGTGGTGCCAAGATGTCAGAAAATTCGATACACTGGATTCGACCAGTATGGAAATCCTATCGACCGAACAGTCAGTGACTTTCATGCGCGAGTAGTTCAGCACGAGTGTGATCATCTCGATGGGATTTTATACCCCATGAAGATCGAAGATTTCAAGTCGTTTGGATTTGTTGAAGAGTTGGGTCTTGCATAACTAGATTTCCACTGCGTCTTTCAGAGCGGTCTGTAGAGATATTAGGGAATTTTCGTTCGCTAAAGCATCACCCTCGATCAAGAACGAGTCCTCAGCGCGCTCTCCCAGCGTATTGATTTTTGCATTTAAAACATTGATCGAAAAAGACGACAACACTCGCGATATTTGATACAACAAACCGGGCTGATCAGCACAGGTGATGTTCAAGTAGTGAAACTTATTATGTTCGTCAGGCCGTACGCTTATCATAGGTGAGATTGGAAAGAATTTAAGCCTTCTGCTTAACCGTGAAGTTGAAGGGGGCGGGAGCTCATCTCTAGCTAAAAATAGCGGTAACTCATGCTCAACGTAACGAATAATATCTCGATATTCAATATCTATCGGATTCGTTGTGAGAACTTGGAAAGTATCTAAAAAATAGTTGTTGTAGGTCGTAAATAGTTTTGCCTCCACAACGCTAAATTGTGTTTGGTCGAAAAATCCACAAATCTTTTCAAATATTCTAGGCGCATCGATCCCATACGCCATGACTTGCAATCCTTCCCCAATCGGAGAGAGTCGGGCTTTAACAATCACATCCTTAGTAAGAACACGATAATTTAATACACGCGCATGCCACACAACCTCGGACTCATCATGCCTGATAAAGTAGCTATCATTGAACGACTTCCAGAGGGTCAAGTGAGCGTTCTTTGGAATTGCGTATGCCAGAAGGCGTACTTCCGCGTTTTGTTTTTTTGCCTCAACAGAACTATTGCTCGAATCAGTCGAATCCTCTAGGCGAGCGAGCGTTAGGTAAAACAAATCTTCAAGTAACTTTGCTTTCCAAGCGTTCCAAATTTTAGGGCTTGTTCCTCTAATATCCGCGACAGTCAGAATGTAGAGCGCGATCAGCCTACGCTTGTTTTGAACAATGTTAGCGAATTCGTCAATAACCACTGGGTCTGATATGTCCTTTTTTTGTGCGACAGTAGACATATAGAGGTGCTTCTCTACCAACCAAACTACCAGATTGGTGTCTGATTGAATTAATCCGTGACGGCTACAAAAATCCTCAGCATCACGCATTCCGTCTATTGAGTGATCGCCGCCTCTTCCCTTTGCGATGTCATGGTACAAGCCCGCAATGTAAATAAGTTCTGGTTTATCAAAAGCTGAAATTAACTTGCTGCAAAGTGGATACTCATGAGACATTTCTGGCACAGCGAATCTTCTGAGATTTCGGACCACCATCAAGATATGGTCGTCCACGGTGTACACATGAAATAAATCATGCTGCATCTGTCCGGAGATGTGGCCGAACTCGGGAAGGTAGCGACCTAATATTTCATACTGATGCATCCAGCGCAAAATATGCGTTAAGCCAACCCCATTTTTAAAAAAATTTATAAATGTCGTTTTATTAGCGGTGTTTTGGCGAAACTCTTCTGTAATTAAACGTTTAGCATGCCAAAGCGCTCTTAGAGTTGGAGTGGATACGCCTTTCAAATTTTGATTTGATTGCAATGTCGAAAACAACGTGAGAATTGCTTCAGGGTTCTTTCGGAACGAGCAATGCGGTTTTAGCTCAATAAACTCGTTTCTTACTTGAAAGTACTCGTTGAGCGATCTCGGATTGTCGTCGGACTCTCCAGAAATCAATGAAAGTATGTTTTGCTCGAGAAGTGTAGTAAGCAGATTTACCGATTTCGCGGATCGGTAAACGATCTGCATCAATTTCTCACTCGCTCTTTTTCCTGATGAGGTTTTCAGGCCTAGCGTTGCCGCAAGCTTATTTTGATACTCGAAAAGGAGGCGGTCCTCTTTCCTGTTAGCCGCTAGATGAAGTAGGACGCGAATTTGCGTCAGCGCACGTTCATGTTTCTCAATCTGTTTTGCTTCAGTCTGAGTTAAAACATTAGACTGCACGAGTTCCGCCCAGTTATTACCAAGTTTAGCCGCGCTGGCAATCCATAGAATATTTTGAAGGTCGCGCAACCCGCCAGGGGATTCTTTAAGATTTGGCTCTAAATTTTGAAATGAATCGCTGTAACGATTATGTCTGGATTTTCTTTCCGCAACTTTTTTTTCTGTAAATGTTCGAGTATTTAAGTGATCCCGGTAATCGTTTTGAAAGGATAAAAATAACGATCTGTTTCCACAAATTAGTCGAGATTCTAAGAGATTTGTTTGGATGCTAACGTCGGCCAATGATTCCTTTATGCATTCATCGGGGGTTCTTACGCTATGGCCGACGTCCAGGCCAATATCCCAAAGAACGCTCACAAATTTCGTTATTTTTTCAGCTTGATTGTCGTCATCATGGGTCTTAACAAGCACCAAGATATCGACGTCAGAAAACGGAAATAGGGTGGCCCGGCCGTAACCACCCACAGCTACGAGTGCCGCATCAGTATCTTTTAGGTGTGCCGTCCAGATCTCACCCAATATTGCGTCTATGGAATCAGAAAACCGTTTGAGACGAGATAAGTGATTTGTTCTTCTGTTGATATTTCCAAATGATCTATTTTTTTCGTCCAGAACCCGGCGTTTCCATTCCGTGAGTTCAGTTTGTTTTCTATCGGTGATTGAGTTCGCTGCTGGCATCAAGTGTGGTGTTGTAGTGGCGACGCAGGAGCCCCATCAGATGTGGTAAGGATCTCATAACCATTATCTGTAACTAACACTGTGTGTTCCCATTGTGCGGACAACATATGATCTTTGGTGACTACCGTCCATCCATCAGCGAGTTGACGAATCGCAGCCTTGCCTGCGTTAATCATAGGCTCTACAGTGAAAGTCATCCCAGCTTCAATTGTCATTCCAGTGCCAGCTCTCCCATAATGCAGTACCTGTGGCTCCTCGTGAAATTTTTTGCCAATTCCGTGGCCACAAAATTCTCTAACGACACTAAATCCGAATTTTTCCGCATACATTTGGATACTTGCTCCAATGTCTCCTAACTTAGCTCCTGGTTTTATCTGATCTATTCCTCTCCACATACATTCGTAGGTAACTTCCGCAAGCCGCTTCGCTTGGATATTCGGCTCGCCAGCGAAGAACATACGACTAGTGTCACCGTGGTAGCCATTTTTTATCACCGTAATATCGATGTTCACAGCATCCCCATTTCTTAATTTTTTTGGACCTGGAATACCATGACACACGACATGGTTTACCGAGGTGCATATAGATTTGGGAAAAGGGATGTATCCAGGTGGGGCGTAGTTTAACGGAGCTGGAATGCATTTTTGTTCTTCAACTATGAACGCATGACAAAGCTGATCAAGCTCCTCGGTAGTGATACCGGGTTTAACGTGGGGCTCTATAAAATCGAGAACCTCTGACGCAAGTCGACCAGCAATTCGCATTCCCGCGATATCTTCTTCGGTTTTGATGTTTACCATGGTTTTTTTGCAAAATTCACTTGAAGTCAGATGATACCATCGACATTCCCGTTTTCGGGTAACAAGCTCTAACGAGGGGAGGGTTTATCGGGTCGAACTTGCGCGAAAATGTGAGGTCCCGTGCTAAGTATTACATCTTTAGCTTTTTCATCGATCTCTTCTAGAGAAGGGATGTCCGCTAGGGCCCACCTTACGAGTTCTAGCAGTGCCTCCTCGTTGATCACGGGTTTCCATTTAAGCGTAGGTGACTTGCTGTGGCACATGTAGTAGCACGTTGATCCCTCTCTTGTTTCCCATCGCCATCCGTATGCCGCATTGATTGCATAAATGGCCCCGGCAATGTGCAAGGGATTGCCTTCATCGAGCAATGCGGAGTAAAGCATTTTCTGGGCTTCTTTCCAATTACCTGACGCTTGCTCAGCCTGAGCCGAGTAGATCACGTGACTCTTTATGTACTCAGTCGGGTGCGGAAACCCTTTGTGAGATAGGAATTCATGCGTTAAAAACTCTGTCTCGATGCTGGTGCCCTCGAGAGCTATCCAAATGATCCCATTGGAATCCCGATATTCAAGCGGTTTTAGTAATTTTATTTTGTGCGATTGCGAGAGCGAATCGCCATACTTCAGCTCGACAGACCCAACAAATTCACCAGCATAAATACCTTCATTTTTTACTAATATTATCGATAATAATATTATATTAAACAATGTTTTATACATAATTATTGAAGTAGCACTATAAGTATTAGTTTGCTAATTTTGAATACATCAATTCCGCGTCTCTCCAATACTACGAGCAACGGTTAGCTTGAGGTAAATAGAGCATTCTGCCAACACGCGCCGCAACACAAAAAGATTTTGACAAGAAATATATTACGAGTAATTTTGAGGGTGTGGGCCTTAAATGGGGCTCGCTTTGTTAGCTAACAAAATAATCAGAGGTTTGTTTCACAGGAGGAGTTTATGGAGTTCGATGTATTACGGAACTATAAGGGGCTCGCCAAACTTAGTGAAGATATAGGCGCTGATCCATTTGAAGGTGATCAGGTCGGTACTTCGTTATTTATGACGGGTGCGATGGGTCCGAAGATTACGCAAAAAATGAACGAGGGGGCTGAGAAAGCTGGTATGTCTCGTCGGGACTTCTTTCGTTCTTCGTTAGGATTCTCTGCAGCGATGCTTGCAGCTAATGAAGTGACAGGAATGAAGTTTTTCGAGGTGGGCGCGGCTGAAGCAGCTGATATCGATGCAAAAAATGAGGCTGTGCAAGTTGCGCGCGCATCTTCTGATTTTATTGTCGACGTACATACCCACGTTTGTACCAGACCAGGTCATTACCAGTTAGGCGTCAACACAACAGAGCGTGGAATGTGGTTCGTTCAGTTGTTGGACGATCTTGGTAAAGCCTTCGGTATGGAAAACGGCACGCGAGATATGAATGTGGAGAACTACGGAAAGTTGATTCTCGAGGAGAGTGATACGACCGTGGGTATCTTCAATCCATTCGGTTTTGCAGAGGATTACGGCGGTCAGGACATGATTCCGATTGAGTATCAAGTCGGCGTTCGTGATAGATGGCCAACCAACACAATTATGCTTGCTGGTGGTTTAACGCCTAACCAGGGGATTGACTACACACTTGAGCAGTTAAACAAGTATGTAGATGATTACCGTGTCTCTGGCTTGAAACTGTACACGTTTGACTCGACCGATAAAAAAGGTTGGTGGTTCGATGATGAGAAGCTCGCTTATCCAATTTGGGAGGAGTGTCGCAGACTCGGAATTACCAATATCGGTTGTCACAAAGGCATTCCATTTGGACAGTTCTACGCTAGATATGCTCACTGTGAGGACTTCGATGCAGCAGCAGATGACTTCCTAGACTTAAACTTCATTGCTTACCATTCTGCTTGGCCTTATCACCAAGAATTGGCTGCGATGAAGGGGTTTAAGCCACAGAGAAAGAACCTATACAGTGAGGTTGGATCAACTTTTGCAGCAACTGTCACGAGCCGACCTTTAGAGTGTGCTCACGTGATCGGTACTCTCTTACGAGATCTAGGCCCAGATTATGTTCTCTGGGGAACCGACTCATTGTTGTGGGGCAATCCACAGTGGCAAATCGAGGCCTTTAGGAATTTCCAGATCCCAGATGAATTAGTCGAGGGACATGGATATCCAAAGATTACGCCAGAAATTCGCCGCAAAGTCTTAGGTGAGAATGCAGCGCGCATTTGGAACATCGATAAGCAAGCTGCGATGAGCGCCAAAGCAGAAATCGTTAAGAATAAGCACGTCTTAGCTTAACGGGTGTAGTAGTATCGAAGGTGGGCTTTGCGAAAAGTCCACCTTTTTTTAATTTAGGAGCTTCAAGTGCCAACGTATGAGTACGCATGCGACGCATGTAGAATTATTTATCAAACCCGCCACTCGATAAGTGAATCAGGGCCGTCATCTTGCTCGGAATGTGAAGGTGATTTACGTAAAGTGTTATCAGCGCCAAATTTAAATATGTCTAACCACACAAGTCCGACTGCTGCCAAGTACGCAAAGATGAGCGAGACAGAGGAGTTGGCTCGGGAAAATGAACTTCAAAAAGTTTATAAGACGATTTGGGTCCCACCTGAGGTCAAGCATAGTCCTTGGGAAGAGGATGACGAACACCATCATTAATAGCGTTTCTTATGCCCAGTGTTCGCGTTACAGTTTTTCTAGCGCTAGCAATGCTGGGGGCTGCTATAGCTGGAGCAGTTCTAGGCGAGCAAGCTAACCCGTCCGTAAATTCAGGAGGTGTGCTGACCGGCACAGTTTCTGGAGAACTCGCGTTTTCGACTCCCTATGCCAACCTGTCCGCTGGACAAATTAATAAATTTGCAAAAGGGCATGAGCAATTTAATGAACTTTGGGTGCTTGCACCAGCACCTGGTATTTGGGGGCTTGGGCCGACCTTTAATGAGGCAAATTGTGCAGGTTGCCACCCCAAAAATAGCAGAGCGAAGCCGGCTAAAGACAAAGCCGAACTTAGCGAGGGTACTTTATTAAAATTAGCGATTTCCGGAAAGTCAGAGTTTGGACCCGCAGTCCCGCATCCAAACTATGGCGATCAGCTGCAGAACCGGGCGGCTGAAAATCGGGTTCCAGTCGAAGGTAGAGCCATCGTTGAGTACGAGTACTCCGAGTTCCAATACCCGGATGGGAAAATCGTAACGCTCAGGAAACCGAATATTTCATTCGATGGACTTAACTTTGGCCCAATCGATGATCAAACGCAGTTGTCTATGCGTATTGCTCCTCAGACAATTGGTCTTGGGCTTTTAGAGGCGGTGCCCCCTGAAGAAATCCTTGCCCTTGCCGAGGCTCAAAATGGAACGGAAGTTAGTGGTCGCGTAAATTATGTAATAGATTTAGAGACCGAGGAAAGAGTAATTGGACGTTTCGGCTGGAAAGCGACCCAATCAGATCTGAAGCTTCAGACAGCTTCTGCCTTTCACTCGGACATTGGAGCTACCAGTTTTTTTCATCCAGAGAAGAACTGTCCTGCAGCACAAATTGGATGCTTGGAGCTACCTTCTGCAGCCAAGTGTGGAGGGCAGGGAGGGTGTACGGGAAATCAATTCCGCCCAGAGGTACTTCCTAGTCGCCTCAATAACATTGTGACTTATCTACAAGTACTAAATATTCCAGAGCGGCGACTAGATAATCCTGAGTCGATTGAGCGAGGGGAAAAAATATTTTCTGAAATTGCCTGTTCCTCTTGCCACCAACCCACACTAAAAACGGGTTCAAAAATGCCGATTAAAGATTTAAGGAATATGGAGTTTCATCCTTATACCGATTTGCTTTTGCATGATATGGGTGAAAATTTATCGGATCATCGTCCAGATTTTCTTGCTCAGGGGAATGAGTGGAGGACACCCCCGCTATGGGGGATTGGATTAATAAAAGATATAACGGGTGCTCTTGGTTTGTTGCATGATGGGCGCGCGCAGTCTATCGAAGAGGCAATTCTCTGGCACGGAGGAGAAGCAGAGCAAACTAGGAATCGTTTCACTGGCTTAAGCGAATCCGCGAGATCTGACTTGATTAACTTCGTTAATTCACTGTGATCGACTACTCAAGCACGCTTTAAATTCTTGTTTGACGTTTTTTAAGTTCAGTTCGCAGAGATTTAAATTTTTTGTGAGCTGTTGATTCTTTTGCTTAAGATCATCCACGTCATATTCGAGCTCAGCTAACTTGATTTTTAAGTTGACGATTTCCTTTTTCAATTGACAAACTTCGGCTCCATATGAGTCTGAGGTTGTTTGATCACATTCGTTCGCAAAAACATTCGTATTAAAAATGAATAAAAATCCAATGATTTTTATGGTCGTTCTGTATCCAAGTACTTTATACATAACTTACTCCTCAAAACAGTAATTACTAACCATGTGCTTTACGTATTCATTCCAAACCGCATAGGCCCATATTTTGCGGTTTTCGGGTGGAGACTCTTTTTCTAAAAAACTCTGGGCTTGGTAATCCGCATAGTACGCGTACGCATGAGCCCGAATACGCTCTTTTTCGCAATCCACCTCGTAATCAGTAACATAAGATTTGATTTTTTCTTTCGGCTCTTTGAGGTCTCTAAGCTCTTCAACCCAATATCTGTGATTTTCATCTTTTTGATATTCATCCGACCAATAGATTACATCACCGTTTGGTAAGTCAACTACCGGCGTCCAACGAGCCTCTGCATTAGCAAAGACGAAGAAACAGCCCCAGAGAATCGTAGAAATTTGTTTAAGATTAAACATCCAAAGGGCTAAATTAGAAATTTTCAGACCAAGGCCTTAAATCCATTTCGAGGGTCCACGCGCTACGCGTTTGTCTGTGTATTACCCAATAGTTATCGGCGATCGCATCAATATTAAGCATCCCATCGATTCCTCTTTTTTCTTTTAGCTCTGGGGCTCGTGTATTGAGTCGTTCTCCATCAATCCCGCCATCAATGATTACATGGCCAACATGGATGTTTTGCGGCCCAAACTCGCGAGCTAAACTTTGGGCAAGATTTCGAAGCCCCCCCTTTGCTGAGGCAAAGGGTGAAAATTTTGCTTTCCCTCTCAAGCTTCCGGATGCGCCAGTGAATAGAATAGTTCCATCTGATCGTGTGAGAAATTTTGGAAGCACGGCTTGAGCTAAAAGAAATCCACCAAGTGTGTGTTCCCTCCAATGGGTAGTAAAAGACTCCTCGCTAACCGACAGGAAGGGGTTGGGATTATTGCCGCCGGCATTGTGGACAGCAACTGTTATCGGACAGAATTTCTCAGCTGCCTCGACGAACTGTTCGACATCTGTATTTTTAGTGACATCGCCAACGCATACCTGCACCGTAATTCCTAGAGAGCGTAATTTTTCCGCCGTGGCTTCCAGCTTTTCTGAATTTCTTCCTACGATTGTTACAAAATAACCTTCACGACCGAATCGCCGAGCTATGGCGGCACCCAGCCCCTCATTTGAGCCTACTCCAGATATGAGAATTGATTTCTTCGTCACACTCATCCTCTCAAAATTCTATATATACATGCAATAATAATGCCTTAATTGGAAATTACTTATCGTTCTTCATTGTGAATCGAGATAAACCGATCCTTTGGTCCTTTAGGCGCTGCCCTTATGCGATGCGCGGTCGTTGTGCTGTAAAGCAAAGCGGTGTACCCGTTCGACTAAGAGAGATATTGTTAAGGGATAAGCCAGATGAATTTCTGAAAGATAGCGCAAAGGGAACTGTTCCAGTCTTAAGATTACCTGATGGATCGGTTATCGACGAAAGTTTAGAAGTTATGAAGTGGGCTTTAAATATCAACGATCCTGACCATTGGCTAAATGTATTAGAGGAAGAACCAGCATTTTCAGATAATTTCCTCAGTGAACTTGACGGTGACTTCAAGTATTTTTTAGATCGATATAAGTATGCAAATCGATATGATTTGAATAAAATTGAATCGCTAGCGTATCGGGAGCAAGGATTTAATTTATTACTCAGAATCGAGAAAAG